>JAIUYB010000111.1 GCA_020216625.1 Desulfarculus sp. | reverse complement strand
AGCTGGAGCCCCTGACCTGGGAGCATCTCTAGGCGGCCGCCGTGCGGGTCAAGCTTGCCATAACCGCCCCGGACCGGGCCGGCCGGCCATGAACCCCGCCCCGGACCGGAGCATCGTGGTGGTGGCCGGCGATCCCGGGCCGGCCGCGGCCCTATCGCCCCTGATCGGCCGGCTGCGCGACCAGGGCGGACCGCCCCTGGCGGTGCTGGCCTATGGCCAGGCCCTGGCGTCATGGCGGGACCAAGGCTTCGCGCCCCGGGCCTTGGCCGATGAGGGCTGGCCAGAGGCGGCCGACCGCCTGTTGGGGGATATGGACGCCGGCCTGGTGGTGTGCGGGGCCTCGGTCAATCGCCTGAACCTGGAGCAGCACTTCATCGACGCCGCCCGCCGCCGGGGTGTTCCCAGCCTCTCGCTGTTGGATTTCCCCACCAACTACCGCGCCCGCTATCAGGACGCCGAGGGCCGCCTGGCTTTTCTGCCGGATCGCATCGCGGTGGGCGACGCGGACTGCGCCCGGGAGATGGCCCAGATCGGCTTCCCCGCCGAGCGCTTGCGGGTGGTGGGCTGGACCGGCCTGGACGCCCTGGCCGGCTTCCGGGAGAAGTGGACCCCCGAAGCCCGGCAAACCCTGCGCCAGGGTTTGGGCCTGGCGGCCAACGACCTGTTGGTGCTCTTCGTCTCCCAGCCCCTGCGCGAGCTCTATGCGCATCCCTCGCTGCGAGGCCAGGGGCCGGGCTATGACGAGCACCAGGTCCTGGCCCTGCTGCTGGCCGGTCTGGAGGGCCTGGCCCCGGACCTGGCCCGGCAGGGACGAAGGCTGCACCTGCTTGTCCGCACCCATCCCCGGGAGCGGGCCGACAAGTTCCGGGAGGTGCGCGGCCGGGATGTGCGGCTGATCCCCAGTCCGGGCGGCCAGGCCCTGGCCGAGGCGGCGGCGGCCGACCTGGTGGTGGGCATGAACTCCATGCTGCTGCTGCAGGCCTGCCACCTGGGCCAACTGGTCCTGAGTCTGCAACCGGGCCTCCAGGGTCCGGACAGCCTCCACACCAACCGCCGGGGGCAAAGCCTGGCGGTGTATGATGCCGCCCAGGTTCCGGACAGCCTGGCCCGGGCCTTGTTGGACCCAGACTTCCGCGTTCAGGCCCTGGCCAAGCTGACGGATCTGATGCCAGATGGCCAGGCCGGCCGGAGGCTGGCGGACCTGGCCTGGGCCATGTACAACGGCGCTGAATCTTCCCTCACGCAAGAGGACCAAGCATGAGCAAGTTGGCGATCCACGGCGGCCGGCCGGTCATCGATTCCCCCCTGCCGGCCTACCACACCCTGGGGCCGGAGGAGACCCGGGCGGTGCTGGAGGTGATGGAGGGCGGTTCGCTCTCGTCCTACCTGGCGGTGGCCGGGGAGTTCTTCGAGGGCGGGGCGGGGGTGCGCCAGTTGGAGGCCGAGTGGGCCCAATACTTCGGGGTGGCCCACGCGGTGGCCCTGAACTCGGCCACCTCGGCCCTCTACGCCGCCATGGGCGCGGCCGGGGTGGGTCCGGGCGACGAGGTGGTGGTCAGCCCCTACACCATGGCCGCCTCGGCCACCTGCGCCATGATCTACAACGCGGTGCCGGTCTTCGCCGACGTGGACCCCGAGACCTTCTGCATCAGCCCAGATACCATCAAGGCGGTGCTGACCCCGCGCACCAAGGCCATCGTGGTGGTGGATATCCTGGGCCACCCGGCCGAGATGGAGGGCATCATGGCCCTGGCCCGGGAGCATGGCCTGGTGGTGGTGGAGGACGCGGCCCAGGCCTACGGCGCCAGCCTCAACGGCCGGCCGGCCGGGACCATGGGCCACATCGGGGTCTTTAGCCTCAACTATCACAAGACCATCCAATGCGGCGAGGGCGGGGTGGCGGTCACCGACGACCCCGAGCTGGCCTTAAGGCTCAAACTGATCCGCAACCACGCCGAGGTGGTGGCCGAAGACACCCACGTCGCCAACCTGGTGGACCTGGTGGGCTTCAACTTCCGCATGACCGAGCTGGAGGCGGCCATCGCCCGCCAGCAGCTCCGGAAGGTCGCCGCCCTGGCCGCCCAGCGCCAGGCCAACGCCGCCCGCCTGACCCAGGCCCTGAACGGCCTGGAGGGCCTGATCCCGCCGGTGGTGCGCCCCGGAGCCAGCCATGGCTACTATCTCTACGCCCTGCGCTGCGACCAAGAACGCCTGGGCGTCTCCCGCGCGGCCTTCGTGGCCGCCCTGCGGGCCGAGGGCCTGCCGGCGGTGGAGGGTTACGTCAAGCCCATCTACCTGAGCCCCATCTACCAGGAGCGCATCGCCTACGGCATGACCGGCTGCCCCTTCGCCTGCCCGCTCTACCAAGGCTCGGTCAGCTACGCCAAGGGCATCTGCCCGGTCTGCGAGCGCCTGCACTACCAGGAGCTGTTCTTCACCAACGCCATCCACGCCGGTCTGGGGCCGGGGCAGATCGACCTGGTGGCCGAGGCCATCCGCAAGGTCCACCGCCTGCGGGCGGAGCTGGCCTAGGCGGGAGAAGGGGCGGGCAGCGGCAAACAACCCGGACAGCGCCCCCGCATGGGGCCGACCCGGTGGGGCTGTTCGCCCGGAGTGTGCAGCTTATTCCGAAGGTTGCGATTTTTGGCCGCTGGGATAAGATGAAGTTTGGCCACGGGCAAGGGCCTGACTAGATCGCCCCGCGCCCTGGCCAGCCTGAACCAGGGAGGGCCGAAATGCCCGACGAATTTTTGATGGGCGAACGCCTGTACTTGCGGGCGTTGCGCGCCGAGGACGCCAGCGGTGATTGGGCCCAGTGGTTCAACGACCCGGAGGTCTGCCGCTTCAACAACCATCATCGCTTTCCCGGCGGCGCGGCGGCCAACCTGGCCTATCTGGACCGCCTGAACGCCTCCCGCGACACCCTGGCCCTGGCCATCGTCTGGAAGGATCAGGAACGGCACATCGGCAACCTCGCCTTGCAGAACATCGACTGGATCAACCGCAGCGCCGAGTTCGCTATCGTCATCGGCAACAAGGCCTTCTGGGGACTGGGCGTGGGCCGGGAGGCCGGCGCCCTGCTGGTGCGCCACGGGCTGGAGGAGTTGAACCTGCACCGCATCCATTGCGGAACCAGCGCCGACAACCACGGCATGCGCAAACTGGCGTTGGCCTTGGGGATGCGCGAGGAAGGCAGACGGCGGCAGGCTATTTACAAGCACGGCCAATTCCTGGATGTCATCGAGTTCGGCCTGATCCGGGAATAGTCCGCGTCGGTTTCGCCCAACGAGGAAGATTGTCATGTCCACCGAGTCCGAGCCGCTTTTCCCGCAACTAAAATACTGCATCCGCTGCTGCCTGCCCGAGACCGAGGAGGGCACCTCCTTCGACGAGGTGGGCATCTGCCGGGTCTGCCAATCCTCCGAACAAAAAATGCACATCGACTGGCGGGCGCGGGAGCGGGCCTTGCGCGAGATCTTCGACCGGGCCAAGGCCCAGGCCGGTGACAACTACGATTGCCTGCTGCCTATCAGTGGCGGCAAGGACAGCATGTTCCAGGCCCATGTGCTGACCAAGGTCTACGGCATGAAGCCCCTGGCCGTGACCTTCAACCACAACTGGTATAGCGAGACCGGTTGGTACAACCTGATGAACCTGCTGGAGACCTTCAATCTTGACCACATCATGTTCACCCCGAACCGGGGGCTGGTCAACCGGCTGGCCAAGAAATCGATCTCGGCCATCGGCGACACCTGCTGGCACTGCCACAGCGGCTGCGGGGCCTTTCCCCTCCAGGTGGCGGCCCGCTTCGGCATCCCGCTTTTGATCTATGGGGAATCGGTGGCCGAGAACTCCGGTCGGGCCACCTATCTGGAGCCCATCAAATACGATCGTGAATACTTCACCCGGGTTTCGGCCAAGAAGAGCCCCGATGACATGGTCTGTGAATACATCTCCCGGCGCGACGTGCATCCCTTCCAGTTGCCCTCGGCCCAGGAGTGCGAGGAGAAGGGCGTTTTCGGCATCCACCTGGGCGACTACATGTTCTGGGACTCCGAACGTCAGATGGAGTTCGTACGCGACACCTACGGCTGGCGCGAGACCGAGATCGAGGGCAGCTACAAGCATTACAAGAGCGCCGAGTGCGTGATGCCCGGGATGCACGACTTCACTTGTTACTTGAAACGAGGCTTCGCCCGCGGCACCCTGGAGGGCTCCATCGACGTGCGCGCCGGCCTGCTCAGCCGGGCCGAGGCCTTCAAGCTGGTCCGCCAGCGCGACCCCATCCGGCCCGAGGCCCTGGACTATTTCCTGGAGGTCACCGGCCTGAGCGAGGCGGAGTTCTTCGAAATCATGGCCGCCCAACAGATGGGCCCACTGAAGGGCGTGAAATTGCCCGTCCACCCCAAGCCCCGGCCCAACGCCGAACGCATCCGGCCCTTTCCGGTGCAGCTGGTGGAGCGGTTGCGCCGGATTCCCGGCGGGGAGCGTCCAGCGGAGGGGCCGGTGGAGTCCGCCTCGGCCCCGGACGGAGCCGTGACCCCGGATATATTCCTGCGCTTTAGCATTGGCCGCGTCGTGGAGGGATACCGCACCGGCAAGTTCTCGCCCCTGGAGGTGGCCGGGGCCTGCATCGCCCAGGTGGAGAAGCTGGACCCGGCCTATCGGGCCCTGGAGAGCTTCGACCCCGAGCTTCTGCTCAAGGCCGCCGCCCAGAGCCAGGCCCGCCTGGAGGCCGGCCTGCCGCCGCGCCCCCTGGAGGGGATCCCTTGCGGGGTCAAGGACGTCTACAACACCCAGGACCTGCCCACCCAGATGGGGAGCGTGCAGTGGAAGGACTTCACCCCGGGCAACGACGCCCGGGTGGTCTTCAACCTCAAGCAGGCCGGGGGGCTGGTGGCGGCCAAAACCGCCACCGCCGAGTTCGCGGTGCATGCCCTGGGTAATACCATCAACCCCCACCATCCCGCCCACACCCCCGGAACATCCTCCAGCGGGTCGGCGGTGGCCAGTGTGCTGGGCCTGTTCCCGCTCAACCTAGGCACCCAGACCGGGGCCTCCATCTCCCGGCCGGCCAGCTTCTGCGGGGCTTATGGTTTCAAGCCGTCCTTCGGGCTGCTGCCGCGCACCGGCACTCTCAAGACCACCGACAGCCTGGACACTCTGGGCTTTTTAGCCACCCACCTGGAGGACATCCCCCTGATCTTCGAGGCGCTGCGGGTGAGGGGCGACGATTATCCCATCAGCCATGCGGCCCTGAACGACCGTCAGCGCCAGGCCAAACCGACCGGGCGACCCTGGCGGGTGGCGCTATTTCGCACCCACACCTGGGAGCAGGCCCCGGACTACGCCCGGGAAGCGTTGCAACAATGGGCCCAGCGCCTGGCGGCCAGCGGCTTGGCGGAGGTCGTGGAGCCGGCCTGGCCCGAGATCATGGAACGCGCCCACCAGATCCACGTCAACATCTACGACTTCGCGCTGAGCTACTATTTCAAGAACGAGGCCATGAACCAGCGGGAGCTCTCACCGATCATGGCCGAATGCGTGGCCCGAGGGCGCGGCATCAGCAACGAGCAATACCGCCAAGCCCTCAAGGATCAGGAAAAGGTCATCGCGACCATGGACGGAATCATGTCCGGGGTGGACGTGGGCCTAAGCCTCAGCACCGCCGGCCAGGCCCCTCTGCGTGAGGTGATGGAAACTCCAGACCCCAGCCTGATCTGGACCCTGGCCCACCTGCCCGCCCTGAGCGCGCCATTGTTCGTCTCCCCGACAGGGTTGCCCTTCGGCGCCCAGTTCATTGCCCGCAAGTACAATGACCCTCTCCTGCTGCGCTTCATGGGCGAGCTTTTGGAAAACGGCCTGGTGCCTCCGGGACCCAATCCCTTGGCCGCGGTCTTGAGTGTCGCCTAAAGATGAGCATTCGGGCCTTCTACCTGGGCTTCCACGCTCCGCTGTGGATGGACGCCTTTGCCGAGTTGCGCCGGCGTGGGGTATTGACGCCGCTGTATTGGACCGCCTCCCAGGCCCGCCTGGCCGAGATCCGCCGCGATTATCCCGGGGTGGTGGCCCAGGACGTGGTGGAGGCCATCCGCGGCATCCCAGCGCCGGAAGCCGCCAGGCTGCCCCAGCGGCCGTTGGAAGCCGAGCTTCTGCATCAACTGGCCTGGCAGCAATGCACCGCCCTGTCCATGATGGACCGCATGGATCCTGGCGGCGCATTTCTATATCCGGAACGCGTCCGTCTTTATCACCGGCATCTGCGTTACTGGTCGGCGATTCTGGACCACCTGCGGCCGCAGGTGGTGCTTTTCCCGGTCACCCCACACGCCATCTACGACTATGTGGTATATGGCTTGTGCAAACTGCGCGGCATCCCCACCTTGATGGTGGGCACCACCGGTTTCAACCGCTTCTACCTGTTCTGGGACATGGAGGCCGGCCCGGAGGACATCCTGGCCGCCTATCGCGACGGTCTGCGCCAGGGGCCACCACCCTTCGAACTTCCCCCTCACGCCCAGAGCCATTACGAGCACATCTCGCGCCTGGACAACGCCAACTACCTGCTCACCTACCGGCGTTACCTGGACCGCTTGGGCGGGGAAAAACCAAGCGGCGTCCAGGCGGTCAAGCGGGCGGTGGCCGGCCTGTGGCCCGGGCTGCGCGAGGCCTATCGGTTCTTCACCGCACCGGCTCCGGCCAACTACCTCAAGCGTCCGGGCAAGACCATAGAGGAGTCGTCCTTCTCTGGTCTGGAATGGCGGCTGATGAAACGCGGCGCCTATCGACGCAAGCGGGAGCTGGCCAGGCTCTACGCCGGCATGTGCGATCAAGTGGATTTCCAGAAACCCTTCGTCTATTTCCCCCTGCACTACCAGCCCGAGAACACCACCTGTCCCAATGGCGACGCCTACAACGACCAGCTTCTCGCGACGGCCCTGCTGGCTGAGGCCCTGCCCCCGGGCTGGGAGCTTTACATCAAGGAATACCCAAACATCTTCGATTACAAACTCAACGGCGAACGCGCGCGCAGCGAAAGCTTCTATCGCGACCTGCGGGCCATTGATCCCCGGATCAGGCTTTTACCAATCGCCCAC
>JAIUYB010000110.1 GCA_020216625.1 Desulfarculus sp. | reverse complement strand
TTAGACTATCAGCGTCATTAGCACTCGCCCTTGGTGAGTGCTAACAGCGTCAGGGGACCGGCCTCCCGCCGGACCGAAAGTCAGCCAAAGATTAGGCCCAAGCTTTCAACCATACTGTCAAGGAGAGAGCGAACCATGAAGATCAAACCCCTGCAGGACCGCGTCATCGTCAAGCGGATGGAGGAGGAGCAGAAGACCGCCGGCGGCATCATCATCCCCGACAGCGCCAAGGAAAAGCCCCAGCAGGGCAAGGTCCTGGCCGTGGGCCCCGGCAAGGTCCTGGAAGGCGGCACCCGCGTGGACATGACCGTGAAGGAGGGCGACCTGGTTCTGTTCGGCAAGTACGCCGGCAGCGAGGTCAAGATCGACGGCGAAGAGGTCCTCATCATGCGCGAGGACGACATCCTGGGCATCATCAAGAAGTAGCCCCCCACGCCGACGGCGAGCACACCAGAAATCAAAGCATTTTCCGCGGAGGAATCGCTCATGGCAGCCAAAGAGCTGAAATACGACGTCAAGGCCCGCGAGGCCATCATGCGCGGCGTGGACACCCTGGCCAACGCCGTCAAGGTCACCCTGGGCCCCAAGGGCCGCAACGTGATCATCGACAAGACCTTCGGTTCGCCCACCATCACCAAGGACGGCGTGACGGTGGCCAAGGAGATCGAGCTGGAGGACAAGTTCGAGAACATGGGCGCCCAGATGGTCAAGGAGGTCGCCTCCAAGACCTCCGACGTGGCCGGTGACGGCACCACCACCGCCACCATCCTGGCCCAGGCCATCTATCGCGAGGGCTCCAAGCTGGTGGCCGCCGGCCACAACCCCATGGCCATCAAGCGCGGCATCGACAAGGCGGTGGAGACCGTGGTCGCCGAGCTGAAAAAGATCAGCAAGGCCACCAAGGACCAGAAGGAAATCGCCCAGGTCGGCACCATCAGCGCCAACAACGACACCACCATCGGCAACATCATCGCCGAGGCCATGAACAAGGTCGGCAAGGAAGGCGTGATCACGGTCGAGGAGGCCAAGAGCATGGAGACCACCCTGGAGGTGGTCGAGGGCATGCAGTTCGACCGCGGCTACCTCTCCCCCTACTTCGTCACCGATCCCGAGAAGATGACCGTCAACCTGGAGAACCCCCTGATCCTCATCCACGAGAAGAAGATCAGCTCCATGAAGGACATGCTGCCCATCCTGGAGCAGGTGGCCAAGATGGGCCGTCCGCTTCTGATCGTGGCCGAGGACGTGGAGGGCGAGGCCCTGGCCACCCTGGTGGTCAACAAGCTGCGCGGCACCCTGTCCGCCGCCGCGGTCAAGGCCCCCGGCTTCGGCGACCGCCGCAAGGCCATGCTCGAGGACATCGCCATCCTGACCGGCGGCACCGTGCTCAGTGACGACCTGGGCATCAAGCTGGAGAGCGCCACCCTGAACGACCTGGGCCAGGCCAAGCGCGTGACCATCGACAAAGACAACACCACCATCGTCGACGGCGCCGGCTCCCGCAAGGACCTGGAAGGCCGCGTGCGCACCATCCGCGCCCAGATCGAGGAGACCACCAGCGACTACGACCGCGAGAAGCTCCAGGAGCGCCTGGCCAAGCTGATCGGCGGCGTGGCGGTGATCAATGACGCCGCGGCCACCGAGACCGAGATGAAGGAAAAGAAGGCCCGGGTCGAGGACGCCCTGAACGCCACCCGCGCGGCCGTGGAAGAGGGCATCGTGCCCGGCGGCGGCGTGGCTCTCCTGCGCTGCCAGAAGGCCGTCGACAAGCTGGAGCTGGAGGGCGAGGAGCGCTTTGGCGCGGCCATCATCCGCCGCGCGGTGGAGGAGCCCCTGCGTCAGATCGCCGGTAACGCCGGCGAGGAGGGCTCGGTGGTGGTGGAGAAGGTCCGCGGCCAGAAGGGCGCCGAGGGCTACAACGCCGACACCAACACCTACGAGGACCTGTTGAAGGCGGGCGTCATCGACCCCACCAAGGTCACCCGCTTCGCCCTGCAGAACGCCGCCTCCGTGGCCGGCCTGCTGCTGACCACCGAGTGCATGATCGCCGAGAAGCCCAAGGAGGAAAAGGGCGGTCCGGCCATGCCCGGCGGCGGCATGGGCGGCATGGGCGGCATGTACTAAGACCCCAACCGGTCCGGCCCTCCGCCCCCGGGTGGGAGGGCCGGCCGGCGTCTGGCGCTATTTCGGCCCCTCCGGTTCGCCGGAGGGGCCATTGTCTTTTAACCACGGCGGGCCGGGGCCAGCCAAGAGGCTACTTGGAGAGGTACTGCTCCGAATCCTGGTCGGAAAAGCCGGGCGGGCGGTCCATTAGCGGCGGCTTCAGGGGCAGGGTGATCACCAGGCTGGCTCCCTTGCCTGGCTCGTTCAGGGCCTTGATCTCGCCCATGTGGTCATTGACGATGCGCTTGGCGATGGCCAGGTTCATGCCCACCGCGTCGACCTTGGTGCTGAACAGGGGATCGAACAGATAAGGCAGATCGCCGGGGGGGATTCCCGGGCCGGTGTCGGTGATCTTGATCACCGCCTGGAGGGCGTCGCTTTCCAGGCCCAGATACAGCTCGCCGCCCTTGGGCATGACATCCAGGGCGTTGTCCATGATCACCCGCAGGGCCTTGTCCAGCAGGTGGCGATCCACCCAGGCCAGCACCGCCCCGGCCCGGCCCGCCTGGCCCTCCAGCGTCAGCGCCACCCCCTGGGCCTGGGCCCGGGCCTGGTAATCCCCGGCCAGCCCCTTGAGGAACAGGCCCAGGTCCACCTCGGTCAAGGCCGGCGAGGGCAGATCGGCATAGGAGCGCACCTCGCTCACCAGCCGCTCCAGGCTGCGCACGCTGGCCAGGATCTTGTTGAGGTATTCCGTCTCCGGGCCGGGGGTCTGGCCCTGGCGCAGCAGACGCTGGGTCAGGCCGCCGATGGCGGTGATGGGGTTGCGGATCTCGTGGGCGATGGAGCGGGCCAGCCGGTCCAGCGATTCCAGCTTTTCGTCCAGGACGCGCTGACTGTGGGCCAAAAGGGCGCTCTCCCGCCGTAACAAATCCTCCTTTTCCCGGAAAAAATCGATTTTGCGCTTCATCTCCTGGGGCGACAGGCGCAGCTCGGTCAGCATCCGGGCGTAGATTTCGGCCAATACCCGCGCCTCCTCGTGGCTGAACAGGTCCACCCGCTCCAGGGCGGCCGAGGCCGAGGCGGCGCCGATGATGCCCGCCAGGCAGTTTTCCAATTGCTGGTAGAGCTCGGCCATCTTGCTGATCGGTATCTCCCGCGACTCGGCCAGGCCCATGTCCAGGAGACATTGCCGGATCATGGCCCGGGCCCGGTCGGCCGGCAGGTATTCCAGCAGCAGGCCCTCGAACCCGGGCAGCTTTTCCTCCAGGCTGACCAAGGGCTCGTCGGGCTGGCGGGACGGGTGGGCGGCCGTGGCCCCCCCCGGCAGGGCCATTAGCTCCTCCACCACCCGCCGCTCGCGCGCTCCCTGGCCCGCCAGCAGGGAGCCCAGGATGTAGAAGGCCAGGTTGAACGATAGCGACCAGAAAACGGTGTTGGTGAGCGGCTCGAACGCGGTGATCCCGAACAGCCCTTCGGGCCTGAGATAGCGCACTCCCCAGGGGCCCTGCGCCAGCAGACTGGAGGTCAGCTGGTGCGAGCCCATCAGCACCGGGAGCAAGGCGGTGTAGGCCCAGATCGCGAACCCGGCCGTGAGCCCCAGAATGGCCCCGGTCTTGTTGCCGCGGGGCCAGTACAGCCCGCCCAGGATGACCGGCGCCAACTGGGCCACCGCGGCGAAGGAGACCATGCCCACGTCCACCAGGTTCCAGGACCAGCCCATGACGAATTGGAACCGGAAGGCGCCAAAGATGATGAGGGCGGCAAGGAGCCAGCGGCATTGCAGGAGGTGGCGGCGCAGCAGGCCCAGGATCCGGGCCCGCTGGAGCAGGGGCACCAGGAGATGGTTGGTGAGCATGGTGGACAGGGCCATGGTGCTGACCATCACCATGGCGGTGGCGGCCGAAAAGCCGCCCAGGAAGACCAGGAGCGACAGCCATTGATAGCCGTGGTGCAGGGGAACCCGCAGGACGAAGGTGTCGGGGTCGTTGAAGGGATAGCCTCCCAGCAGGCCGGCCAGGGCGATGGGGAGCACGAACAGGTTGATCAGAAAAAGGTAGAGGGGAAACATCCACATGGCGGTGGGGATGTGGCGCTGATCGAAGTTCTCCACCACCGCCACGTGGAACTGGCGGGGCAGAAACAGCACCGCGAACATGGACAACAGCAGATAGGTCAGCCAGAGCAGGTGCCGGCCGCCGGCGACGCCCCCGGTCAGGGCCAGGTTTTGCAGGTAGGGCGAGCGCCGGGCCTGGTCCAGCAACCCGGAGAAACCGTCGTTGAGCACGTAGGTGACCACCACCCCGACCGCCAGGAAGGCCACCAGCTTGACGATGCTCTCGGCGGCCACGGCCATGATCATCCCCTGGTGGCGTTCGGTGGGGTCCAGGCGGCGGATGCCGAAGACGATGGTGAAGACCACCATCAGGCCGGTGATGATGGCCCCGGCGTGGGCGTACACCCAGGGGAAATCGGTGGCCAGCTCGCGGTGGAGAAATGACTGCGACTCGTGCAGAACCAAAATCTTCAAGGCCGCCACCGTGGCCTTGATCTGCAGGGCCAGATAGGGCAAAAGACCCACCACCAGGATGAAGGTGACCAACGCGCCCAGGCTTTGCGATTTGCCGTAGCGCAGGGAAATCAGGTCGGCCACGCTGGTGAGGTGGTGGACCTGCTTGATCCGCACCAGGCGGCGCAGAAGGGGCCAGCACAACAACGCGCCCAGGCTGGGGCCCAGGTAGACGGCCAGAAAGAGCAGGCCGCTGGTGGCGGCCTTGCCCACGCTGCCATAGTAGGTCCAGGCCGTGCAGTAGACCGCCAGGGACAGGGCGTAGACCAGGGGGGAGTCGCCGGGATTGACTCCGGCCCGGGTCCGCCGCTCCACCCAAAGGGCGATGGCGAAAAGCAGCGCCATGTAAAGGCAGATCACGCCAATCAACAACGAGGGCGTGAAGGACATGGCGCTAGTCCTCCGGCGGGGGGGGCGAGCTCTCGCCGGAGCGCCGGATCGACCGGGCCATCAGGGCCAGGATGACCAGCAGCAACGCCCAGCCGACCAGATAATAACCGAAGAAAAAGGCCAGACCCGGCTCGGGGGGCTCCACCCCAAAGGGCCAACTGAACGCCAGCAGGCCCAGCGCGAAGCAGAAGACGCGCAAGGCCAGGTTGTTTCCGGGCCGAGAAGGCGTGGTGGACATAGGCGACACCGCGTTGATGGACAAAACGGGGCGTCAGCGATCCATGTATTCAGCCTAGCACCCGGGGTGGTCGCGGGGGAAGGGGGCGGGTTTGGGGACGGGGCACGGACTCCGGAGCTCTCCGGCTGGAGAAAAGACGACGGCCCCTCCATAACCTCCGGAGGGGCCGCGCCAAAGCGTGGCATGCCAGCCGCGGGACCGAAAACCGGCTAGTATTTTTGAGGCCGGTAGTTGCCGCCCCCGCGCTCGCCGGTGACCACGTACTCGATGTCGAAGCCGCGCACCTCGTCGGCGTGGGCTTTCAACATGTTGCCCACCTCGCCCAGCTGCATCAGCACCACGTGGATGCCCTCGCGCCGGGCGAACTTCATGGCCGGAATGAAGTCGCTGTCGTTGGTGGTCAGGATGATCTTGTCCACCAGATGCTTGGTGGACAGCCAAGCGATGTCCAGGCCGATCTTCATGTCCACACCCTTTTGGGTGAAGTCGGGCTGGAGGTCGGTCGGGGCCAAGGGCTCCACCGGGTTGCCATCCACCGCCGCCTCGCACAGGCGGTTGAAGGCGTGGCCGGTGAGCCGCCAGTCCTTGAAGGCCAGGGTGCCCAGGCGCACCGCGAAGTAGTCCTTGGTCTCCAGGTTCTGGATCAAGTTAAGGCTTTTGCGGTAGGCGTCGGTCTGCTTGAAGTCGATGTAGGTGCGGCTGATGGGGTGGAAGCGCTGCTCCTCGAAGGGCAGGCAGTCGTAGTAGTAGATGCGGAAGAGCTCCTCGTTGTCCTTGACGCAGTTGCGCGCGTAACGCTCCAAGTGGGAATCGTTGGCCGGTCCGTCAACGTACCGGTATAGGGTGTAGCGCACGTAGGCGCCATCCATCAACACCGCGACTTTCTTCATGATTCATTCCTGGCATTATATTCGGTCCACACTCGCGCGTCCCCCGCCGGGACTTAGCTGGCGGCCCCCCGCATATATCCGCCGCCCAGATTTCCAGCATAACAGACCCCGGTTGGGCCGCGCCACACCCCGGACCCAAAATAGGCTTTACATCCTATCGTGCTCAACGTATATATTGATCGACAACTGTTTACCAGGAGGAGCCGGCCATGGCGGATTTGAGTCTCGAAGACCTGGGCTGCTTGGAGATCGACCTCAGCGAGGTGGAGATACCCCTATTGGGCACCGTGGCCGCCGGGGCGCCCATCGAGGCGGTGCCCGAGCAGCTCACCGTCTCCATCCCGGCCACCATGCTGGGGCGCCACCGCACCTTCGCCCTCAAGGTACGCGGGGAGTCCATGATCGACGCCCACGTCAAGCCCGGCGACATCATCGTGGTGGAGGAGCGCCAGACCGCCGAGAACGGCGAGATGGTGGTGGCCCTGATCAACCAGAGCGAAGTCACCCTCAAGCGCTTCTACCTGGAGCGCGACGTCATTCGTCTGGAGCCGGCCAACCGCGAGATGGAGCCCATCGTGCTGCGCCACGAGGAGGTCCGGGTCCTGGGGGTGGTGGCCGGCCTGATCCGCCACTACCAGCGCCACTAGCCGCTCCCGCCGGGGGGATTCAGGCACCACGGGCGCCCCGCCGGCCGGGCTTGGCATGGCTTTTTGCAATAAATTGCAAAAACGCATGCCAAGCCCGGCCCCGGCCCGGGGCCTCGCCCCCTGGTCCGAGGCCGTCTGGTTCTTGGTCCTGCTGCGGACGCTAAGCCTCCCGCCGCGAGGGGCAGGCCCGTTTGGCCGGACCGCGCCCGCCCGAACCGGACCGCATTGTCGCTGCCCAGATCGCGAAAAGTTGGCTATAATG
>JAIUYB010000109.1 GCA_020216625.1 Desulfarculus sp. | reverse complement strand
ATCCCCGCCGACCGCATGCCCATCTCCACACCTGGCCGCGGACCGGCCCGGGCCCCGGGTGGGGGGCTCCGGCCGGCGCCAAGACGCCGCGCGCACGAAATTGGATGGAATAATCCGGTCGGTCATGAACCGTGGGCCCGGCCAGGGGGCAAGTCCGCGCCGCTCATCTGGCGCCGCTGGGCCGGGCCGCGAGGGAGGTCGGCCTTGAACCTCCGTTTGGCAACATGCCAAGGAGACTGTGACAAGTCAAGCAGAATCTGGCGTCGATTCCTGGCCAGCCGGCAGGCGCGCTGGCTTGGCGCGTGCTTTCAGGGGGCTGTCGCCGAGGCCCGCGGGGCGCGGCCCTAGCGCGGGGCTGACACCTTGTGACTAGCTCTCCGGCTCACGGGGCGGCCAGAGTTCCAGGCCCTGTTGGGCCGCCGCCTGTTCGGCCTCCTTCTTGGAGTGGCCGCTGCCGGTGCAGATGGTCTGGCCGTCGATCTCCAGGGCCACCTGGAAGAGCTTCTGGTGGTCCGGGCCCTCGGCCCCCACCAGGCGGTAGCGGGGGGTGATGTGCAGGGCCTCCTGCACCCGCTCTTGGAGGCGGGTCTTGTAGTCCTTCTTGGGCGCGCGCAGGATGGACTGCTCGGCCACCGGCTCCAGCAGGCGGTGGATCACCGCCCGGGCCGCCTCCAGGCCGCCGTCCAGGTAGACCGCCGCCACCACCGCCTCCAGGGCGTCGGCCAGGATGCTGGGCTTCTCGTGGCCGCTCTGGGCCTCCTCGCCCCGGCCCAGGAGCAGGTGGGAGCCCAGGTCCAGCTCCCGGGCGGTGGCGGCCAGGCGGGCCTCGTTGACCACTCCGGAGCGGGCCTTGCTGAGCTGGCCCTCGCTGGCCTGGGGGAAGCGGTGGTAGAGAAGCTCGGTGATCACCAGCTCCAGCACCGCGTCGCCCAGGTACTCCAGGCGCTCGTTGGAGCCGGCCTCCTCCTCGGGGTGCTCGTGGACATAGGAAGAATGGCACAGGGCGGCGTGCAGCCGGCCTGGGTCGTCGAACTCGTGGCCGAGATGGCGGGCGAGCCGCTCCAGGTTTTTTCGCCTTTGATCGTCCATGCTGCCGGCGCGGGCTGGAGGAAAGGGAGCGGGGCGGGCCTGGCCGATAGTATGTGACACCCCCGCCCGCCTGTCAAACCATGGGACGCCGGCGTCAGGGCACCTTGCTCTCCAGCCAGGAGTAGCACTTCACTCCGGGCAGGGCCTCCAGGCGGGTCAGCATGTCGTTCCACTGCATGCCCGAGGGGATGACCAGGGAATAAGTGTAGCGCACCCCGCCGCCGGTGACGCAGCGCTCGCGGCCGGCGAAGAGTACCGTGATCTTGTACTCGGCCAGCAGGGTGCGGATTGGCGTCCGGATTTGGTGGTCGTCGCTCTCCACCACCAGGCTGACGTACTGCTCGTGGGGCACCAGCCGGGCCAGGGGGCGCAGCAGGTTCAGGGCGACGAGCACCAAGGCCACCGCCACCAGGGTCGGCAGGTAGAGCCCCGCCCCCACCGCCAGGCCCACCCCGGTGCAGCACCACATGGCGGCCGCGGTGGTGACCCCCCGGGCGCTCAGCGCGCCCTGGATGATGGCCCCGGCGCCCAAAAAGCCCATGCCGGCCATGGCGTAGGAGGGCAGGCGGCCGGGATCCAGGCGGAAGGCGCTGGCGGTGCCGGTGGGTTCGAACATCTGGCAGAGATGCAGGGACAGGCTCATGATCAGCGCGCCGGCCATGCTGACCAGCATGCAGGTGCGCAGACCGGCGGCGCGGCCATGGCGTTCGCGCTCCAGGCCCACCAACAGACCCAGGAAGGCGGCCAACAGGATGCGCAGGATCATGGTTGGCTGATCGACGAACATGGGGCCTTCTCCCACGCGGGGCTGGGTTGGCGTGTGTCCGAGAATCGTAACAACACCGCCAGCCGGAGTCCAGGGTCTATCGGGTCCGGGAGCCCATTTCGGGAACGAAGGCGTGGAGACGGGCCGCGATCCGGCCCGGGGGCGTGGTTGGCGGGCCGGTTGGGGGCGCTGGGGGCCGAGCCGGATCCTGGGACCCGGCCCTAGTCCTCCTGGCCCCCGAACTCCTCGGGCTCCAGGTCATCCTGGCCCCCGACCAGGCCCAGCAGCCCGGCGGCCTCGGACTCGGGCAGGGTCTGCACCGTCTTGAGCCGGCGCTCGATGGCCCGTTTGCGCACCGCCACCTTGTCGATCAGGTTCTCGCCCTCCTGGAGCTTCTTGCGCACCTTGTCCAGCACCTCGCCGTACTTGGCGAACTCGGTCTTGACCGCGCCCAGCACCTGCCAAACCTCGCCGGAGCGCTTCTGGATGGCCAGGGTGCTGAAGCCCATCTTGAGGCTGTTGAGGATCGAGGTCAGGGTGGTCGGGCCGGCCACCTGCACCCGATAGTCGCGCCAGAGGGATTCGGCCAGGCCGGGGCGGCGCAGGACCTCGGCGTAGAGGCCCTCGGTGGGCAGGTACATGATGGCGAAATCGGTGCTGTGGGGCGGGCAGACGTATTTGTCGCAGATGTCCTTGGCGAAGCCCCGCACCCGGAGCTCCAGGGCGCGGATGGCCGCCTCCTCGGCCGGGGCGTCGGCCCGCTCGGCCGCGTCCAGCAGCCGCTCGTAGTCCTCCTGGGGGAACTTGGCGTCGATGGGCAGCAACAGCTCGTTGTCGTCCTCGGGTCCGGGCAGGCGCAGGGCGAATTCCACCCTGAGTCCCGAGCCGGGGCGGATTTCCACGTTCTTGGCCACCTGCTCGGGGATGAAGACCTCGTCCAAAAGCCCGCCCAGCTGGATCTCGCCCCAGACCCCCCGGGCCTTGACGTTGGTCAGCACGCGCTTCAAGTCGCCCACCCCGGCGGCCAGGGATTGCATCTCGCCCACGCTCTTGTGGACCATCTCCAACTGGCGGCTGACCAGGCCGAAGCTCTCGCCCAGGCGCTTCTCCAGGGTGCCCTGAAGCTTCTCGTCCACGGTCTGGCGCATCTGCTCCAGCTTGGCCTCGTTCTCGCCGCGCATCCGCTCCAGGCTCTCGGCCACCGCCTGGGCCATCCGGGCCAGGTCGGCCTTGGCCTCGCCCAGGCGGGCGGCCATCTCCTCGCGCCCGGCCTTGAGGCCCTGCTCCAGGCCCAGGCGCAGGGCCTCCTGGCGCTGCTCGGTGGTGGCCACCAGGCGCTCGGTCTGGGCCGCCACCGTGGTCAGGCGTTCCTGCTGGGCGGCGGAGAGCTCCCGGAGGCTCTCGGCCTGGGTCTGGCCCAGGCGAGTCAGGCCCTCGTTGACCTCTTGGCGCGCGCGCTGGGCCCCGGCCTCGGCCTCGCCGCGGAACTGGGCGAACTGGCCCTCCAGCAAGCGGCGGAACACCTCCAGTTGGGTGCCGAACTTGTTGAGCTGGGCCTCCTGGGCCGCCCCGGCCCGCTCCTGGCCCTCCACCAGGGCCTGGCTTAGGCGGGCGAAGCCCCCGGCCATCTCCTCGCGCAACAGGCGCGCCTCCTGGGCCGCCTCCTGGCGGCTGGCGGCCATCTCCTGGCGCAAGACGCCCTCCAGGGGGTTGTCGCGCCGCAGGCGGGCCAGCTGGGCCAAAAGAACGATGAGCAGGACCAGGGCCAGGGCGATCAGGCCCAGGCCGGCCAAGAGCAGTTGTTCCTGGGTCATGACCTCACCAAGGAAGGGGTTTCAGGGAATCAGGGCCAGGGCGGAGCCGCCCATGATCCCGGCCAGCTCCTGGGGGGAGAGCCCGGCCTGGTCCAGCTCCTGGCGGTAGCGGGCCAGGCCCAGCAGGGGATAATCGCTGCCATAGAGCAGGCGGTCCGGCCCCAGCAGCTCCAGGGCCAGGGCGTAGGCCCGGGGGCGGTAGAGGAAGGGCGCGGCGGCGGTGTCCAGCCAGGTGTTGGCCAGCACTCCGGCAACCTCCTTCTTGAGCAGGTTGAAAAAGAACAGCCCCGCCCCCATGTGGGCCAGGACGAAGCGGGTGCGGGGGTGCGCCGCCAGGAGGTGGTAGAGGGCCTTGAGGGTCATGGGGGCCTTGCCGGGATACTGGTGGCCCACCGGCTCGTTGGTGTGCAACAACAGCGGCCGGTTTCGCTCGGCGCAGAGCGCGGCGAGCGGGGCCAGGCTGGCCAGGTCCAGGTCGCTGTCGTAAAAAGCCAGCTCGCCCAGGCCGTGCAGGCCCAGCTCCAGGGCGCGCGCCGCCTCGGCCAGGGCCCAGGCGGCCGGGGGATGGACGCAGGCCAGGCCCCGCAGGCGGGCGGAATGGTCGGCCACCGCCCGGGCCAGGTAGTCGTTGTGGCGGCGGGAGTTCTCCTCCCGCACCCAGGGGAAGCCCATGGCCCAGGAGATGTCCACCCCGTCCTGGTCCATGGCCGCCACCAGGCCCTCGGCGGTGACCATCCGGGCCTTGGGGTCGGCGTAGATGGCGCGGAAGAAGGGCTCGCCTTCCAAGAAGCGGGCGCGGTCGGCCACCACCTCGGGCGGGAAGATATGGGTGTGGGCGTCCACGATCATGGCGCTCACTATAACAACCAGCGGGCGGGAGGTAAAGCCGCCCCTGGCCGTCGGCCGGCCGCGATTGCCCCGGGCCTTGGACAGCGCTATGATGGCCGCAGGACATGACAGATGCGACGCCGGGTAAGCCAGGCGCAAGGAGCGGAGGTGGGCATGGCGAGATATGGTTGGCGGACCGGCCTGGCGGTCCTGGCGATCTGGTGGCTCCTGGCGGCCTCCCTGGCGGCCGCGGCCCAGCCCTTGACCATCGCCTGCGAGCAGTACCCGCCCTACGAGTTCCTGGAGAACGGCCAACCCCGGGGCCTGTGCGTGGAGCTGGTGCAGGAGGCCTGCCAGCGTCTGGGCCTGACGCCGGAGTTCCGGTTCATGGCCTGGACCCAGGCCCAGGAGCAGGTCCGGACCGGCCAGGTCCAGGCCATCATGAGCCTCTACCGCACTCCGGAGCGGGAGCGTTTTCTGGTCTTTCCGGCGCGGCAATTGGCCGAGGAGCGGGTGGCGGCCGTGGTGCGCAAGGACTCCGGGGTGCGCGTGCGGGGCGTCGACGACCTGGCCGGCCTGCGGGTGGGGGTCAACGCCGGCTATGCCTACGGCCCGGTGATCGACGAGCTTCAGGGCCTGAACAAGGTCGAGGTCACCAGTCTTGGCGACTTGTTGCGAGATTTGGTCGAGGGCAAGACCGACGTGGCCCTGGGCAACGAAATGACGATGATTCATCTGGCCTTTCAGCTCAAGCTCACACGAAAGCTGGAGATCCAGCGCATCATCTATTCCGCGCCATTGTTCATCGGTTTCGCTAAGGCCCAGGGCGCCAAGGCCCAGGAGTTGGCCGACGGATTCGACCGGGTGCTGAAGGCGCTGGAGGACGAGGGTCTGGCGGCCCGCATAAGGGCCCAGTACTAGGGCGATCCCATCAGGACCAGGGCGCGGGCAGCCGGTCCAACACCCGCCAGACCTCCTCCGGACCCCAGGTGCCGGCCGGATAGGGCCGGATGCGCTCCTGGCGCGGCTGGCAGGTTTCGCACTGCTGGATCAGCTCATCCAGCCAGGCCCAGGTCAGCTCGATGCCGTCTTGACGCCAGAAAAGCATCTGCTCCCCGACCATGCAATCCAACAGCGCCTTCTCGTAGGCCTCCAGGCGAGGGCCGGCGTAGTCGCGGTTGAAGTCGAAGAACATGTTCACCGAGCGCAGGCACAGGCGCGCGCCGGGATTCTTGCTCTGGAAGGTCAGGCTGATGGCCTCCTCGGGGTGCACGCCCAAGATCAGGCGGTTGGCGCTGATGTGGGGGCCCAGGACCTGGCGGAAGAGCGAATGGGGCACCTCCTTGAAGTGGATCACCATCCGGGTCAGCTTCCGGGCCAGGCGCTTGCCCGAGACCAGCACGAAGGGCACCCCCTGCCAGCGCCAGTTGTCGATGTAGACCTTCATCAGGGCGAAGGTGGGGGCGAGCGAATCGGGGGCCACCCCCGGCTCCTGGCGGTAGCCCACCACCGGCCGGCCCTGGATCTGGCCCTCCTGGTACTGGCCCAGGACCAGGTAGTCGTCCATGCGGTCCAAGGGGAAGGGGCGCAGACTGCGGAAGGTCTTGGTCTTCTCGTCGCGCACCCGCTCGGCGAAAAACAGCGAGGGCGGCTCCATGGCCACCATGGACAGGAGCTGGAGCATGTGGTTTTGGAACATGTCCCGGATCACCCCGGCCCGCTCGTAGTAGCCGGCGCGGTGCTCCACTCCCAGGGTCTCGGTGCTGACGATGCTGACGTGGTCGATGTAGTTGCGGTTCCAGACCGGCTCGAAGATGGCGTTGGCGAAGCGCAGCATCAAGACGTTCTGCACCGTCTGCTTGGCCAGGTAGTGGTCGATGCGGAAGACCTGGCGCTCGTGGAAAAAGCGGCCGATGGCGGCGTTGAGCTGGCGGGCGCTGGCCAGGTCATGGCCGAAGGGCTTCTCCACCACCAGGCGCACCCAGTTGCCCCCGGGCTGGCCCCCGGCCGGAGAGCCGGTCTGGCCCTCGGCGGCCAGGCCGGCCCGCCCCAGGTTCAACGCCACCTGGGTGTAGAGCGTGGGCGGAATGGCCAGGTTGAAAACGCGGTTGCCGCGGCAGCCCAGCTTGCGGTCCAGCTTGTCCAGACGCTTGGCCAACTCGTGGTAGCTGTGGAGATCGTCGTAGACCAGGGGTTGGTAGAACAACCGCTGGGCGAAGGTCTCCCACGGTCCGGAATCGCCGCCGTCGGCCTCCAGCACCGCCTGGCGCAGGTGCGCGCGAAACTCCTGGTCGCTCCACTCGGTGCGCGCGGCCCCCAGGATGCCGAAGGTCTCGGGCAGCCCGCCATGCCGGTGGAGATTGTAGAGCGCCGGGATCAGCTTGCGCTGGGTCAGGTCGCCGGAGGCCCCCAGGATCACCACCAGGCAGGGATCGGGGCGGCCGGGCAGGAGGCAGGAGCCGCCGGCCCAGTCCTCCTCCAGGGCCTCGGCCCGCGCCTGGGTCTGGGGTGCGTCGTCATCCCAAGGCTCTGGCATGGCGCTCCTCCACTGGGTGGCCCTGGTCCGGGGACGGGATTGGTGGCGCTGGAGCCGGAAAGGCCGGCCCGCCC
>JAIUYB010000108.1 GCA_020216625.1 Desulfarculus sp. | reverse complement strand
GCGGGCCAGGGCGTCCAGGGCGTATTGCGAGCAGGTGGGATGGAAGCGGCATTGGCCGCCCAGGTAGGGACCGAGGGTGAGCTGATAGCCGCGCACCAGGGCCCGGGCCAGGCGAACGGCCAGGCTCAGGCGTGGTGGTTGTAGTTGCGGGTCAGCTCCCGGGCGATCGTCTCCAGGGCTTGGCGCGTCAGGCGGTTGAGATCGGCGAAGTCCATCTGGGCGGCCGGGGGCCGGGCCACCGCCACCAGGTCGATTCCCGGGGGCAGGGCGGCATCCGCCCGGCGAAAGATCTCGCGCAGCCGGCGCTTGATCCGGTTGCGCACCACGGCGTTGCCCACCCGGCGGCTCACGGTGAGCCCCAAGCGGGAGAACGCGAGGCCGTTGGGCCGCCAGAGGAACAAGATCTGCCGCTGATTCACGCGGCGAGCGCGTTGCAGGGCCAGAAACTGGCCGCGCTGTCGCAGCCGCCGATCCTTGCCCAAGCCTTGCCCGACCGCCGCCATCCCGCGTGGCGGGCCTCACACGGCCAGCCGCTTGCGACCCTTGGCCCGGCGGCGGGCCAGCACCGCGCGGCCGCCGTGGGAGCGGCTGCGCACCAAAAAGCCGTGAGTGCGTTTGCGCTTGAGGTTGCTGGGCTGGAAAGTCCGCTTCATGTTACTTAATCCTCGTTGCCTGATGCCTGGACATGCGGGGCCGTTTTGGGGTCGATTGCCTTGTCAGCAGGGGGCGTGGCCCTCCGCCCGGCCCCTGGCGCGCACCCCTGGGCGGCGCGGCCACAGGCTCGGCCAGCGCCAACAGCGGGCGGCGATGTAAAGCCTGGATTTAACCACAGACACCATATTATGTCAAATGGGGCAGGGTGTTGGCTGGCCAGGGCCACCACCGGAGGCGGATTAAGAAGCCCTTGCCCCTTCTCCTGGGGTCTGGTAGGCTGTGCAGCGGGATTTACCGCCGCTGGCCGTGACTTATACAACCGCCAAGGACGCGACCTGCATGCGTCCGCCAGGCATGAAGGCGCGGCCAGCGCGGCGGCCCCGGGTGGAGGAGCGAGGCCGCCCGTCCGGACCAAACCGCCGGGCGAGCATCCTTAATTGTAATGACTTTTCCCGCGATAATCCGTTAGCGGAAACGTGAAGGAGCCGGGATGCTGCTGGATCCCATCCTCGGTCTGTTCAGCAATGACATGGCTATCGACCTGGGCACGGCCAACACCCTGGTCTATGTCAAGGGCAAGGGCATCGTGCTCAGCGAACCCAGCGTGGTGGCGGTGCGCAAGGACGCGCGCTACGGCAACCGGGTGCTGGCGGTGGGCAAGGAGGCCAAGATGATGCTGGGGCGCACCCCGGGCAACATCGTGGCCATCCGGCCGATGAAGGACGGCGTCATCGCCGACTTCGAGGTCACCGAGGCCATGCTCCGCCACTTCATCCGCAAGGTCCACCACCGCCGCAACCTGATTCGCCCGCGCATCATCATCAGCGTGCCCAGCGGCATCACCCAGGTGGAGAAACGCGCCGTGCGCGAGAGCGCCGAGAGCGCCGGGGCCCGCGAGGTCTACCTCATCGAGGAGCCCATGGCCGCGGCCATCGGCGCGGGACTGCCCATCACCGAGCCCACCAGCAACATGGTGGTGGACATCGGCGGCGGCACCACCGAGGTGGCGGTCATCTCCCTGGCCGGCATCGTCTACAGCAAGAGCGTGCGGGTGGGTGGCGACAAGATGGACGAATCCATCCTCCAGCACATCAAGCGTCAGCACAACCTGCTGATCGGCGAGCGCACCGCCGAGATGATCAAGACCACCATCGGCAACGCCTGCCCCGGCGAGACGGTGGAAAACCTGGAGGTCAAGGGCCGCGACTTGGTCACCGGCATTCCCAAGACCCTGATCATCGACTCCGACGAGGTGCGCCAGTCCATCATCGAGCAGATCGACACCATCGTGGAGACGGTCAAGATCGCCCTGGAGCAGACCCCGCCCGAGCTGGCCGCCGACATCGTCGACCGCGGCATCGTGCTCACCGGCGGCGGCGCGCTGCTCAAGGGCCTGAATCTGCTGTTGTCCGAACAGACCGGCCTGCCCATCACCATCACCGAGGACCCGCTTTCCACCGTGGTCCTGGGCTCCGGCAAATGCCTGGACAACCTCGACCTGCTGCGGGAGGTCATGATCAAGTAGCCAGGCGGCGGTTCGAGCTCCGCCCGGCGCCTTGGCCGGGCCGCTCCCACCCCGGGGAGAGGGGCATGATTCCCGCACCGGCCCATCGGGTCCGCCCCGGCCGCCAAACCGGCACCGTACCCGCAGCTTGTTAGTAGGGCACCCGTGAATTTCTTGCGCCGCTACCGGTTCGCCATCCTGATGGGCGTCCTGCTCCTGGGCGCGCTGACCCTGTTTTCCATCAACGCCGGCCGCGATCCCGAGGACTCCTTCACCGGCCGCCTGCTCTTGGAGGTCCTGGGTCCGGCCATGGAGTCGGTGACCTGGGTGGGCGAGTCGGTGGGCGAGGTCTGGGACCGCTACTTCGCCCTGGTCCACGCCGCCCGCCAGAACGAGGAGCTCAAGCGCCAGGTGGCCAGCTACCGCCAGCAGCTCACCGACCTGGAGGAGCTGCGCCTGGCCAACCAGCGCCTGACCAAGCTCCTGGGCCTGATGGCCAAGGAGCCGGTGCCCCAGGTGGCGGCCCAGGTGGTGGGGGTGGACCCCACCAACCACTTCCGCACCGTGATCATCAACAAGGGCAAGCGGGACGGGGTGCAGACCCAGATGCCGGTGGTCAACGCCCAGGGGGTGGTGGGCCGGGTGATCTGGGCCAGCGCGCACTACGCCAAGGTGCTGCTGTTGATCGACCCCAACGCCGCCCTGGAGGTGCTGGTCCAGCGCAGCCGGGCCCGGGGGGTGGTGGAGGGCGCGGGACCCGACACCCTGCGCCTGAAATACGTGATGCACAGCGACGACGTGGCCGCCGGCGACCGCCTGGTGGCCACCGGCACCGACGGCGTCTTCCCCAAGGGCGCCCTGGTGGGCCTGGTGCGGGCCATCAAGCCCGAGGGCAAGAGCGTTTTCCAAAACATCGAGGTGGAGCCGGCGGTGGACTTCGAGCGCCTGGAGGAGGTGCTGGTGATCCTGCAACGCCGGGACTTCGCGGACTAACCCCGAGACCGCGCCCCGTGGCCGCGCGGAGCACCGGCCGGCAGCCATGAACCAACCCCCGCGCGTCAAGCCGGAACGATCCATGAGCCCGCGGGCGCTGACCGCGACCTACCTCTCCGCCCTGGGCCTGATCGCGCTGATGATCGTGGCCGGCAACGCGGTGGCCACCGCCTACCTGGAGCGCCAAGAGCGCGACGCGCGGACCATCAACCTGGCCGGCCGTCAGCGGATGCTCTACCTGAGCATCAGCCGCGAGGCCCTCTTGCTGATCCGGGGCGGCGAGCTGGCCCAGCGCCGACAGGCGGCCCAAAAGCTGGGCAAGGCCCTGGAGGAATGGGAGCGGGTGCACCAGGCCCTGGACCAGGGCGATCCCGAGCTGGGCCTGGCCCCCCTGGACAGCCCCGAACTGCGCCAGCAGTGGGAGCGGCTCCGCCAGACCCAGAGCGCCATCGCCGACTCCTCCCACGAATTGCTGAAGGCCGACCAACGGGTCCGCCAGGCCGAGGCCGAGCGCCTGACCCAGATCATCCTCGCCCAGGGCGAGCGGTATCTGCCCCAGATGGACAAGCTGGTCTTTCTCTACGACGAGGAATCCCGCCGCAGGGTGACGACCCTGCGCCGGGTGGAGATGGCCCTGGATGGCCTGACCCTGCTGGCCCTGGTGGTGGTGGGCCTGGCGGTGTTCCGGCCCATGGTGCGCCGCATCGGCCAAAACCTGGATCGACTCACGGCCACGGCGGCGATGTTCCAGGATCTTTCGTTCATCGACGGGCTAACCGGCCTGGCCAACCGCCGGGCCCTGGACCTCCACCTGGAGCAGGAGTGGCGCCGCCTGGCCCGCAGCCAGGGGAGCCTGTCCCTGGTGATGTTGGACGTCGATCATTTCAAGCGTTACAACGATTTCATGGGCCACTTGGCCGGCGACGATGCCCTGCGCGCCCTGGCCAGGGTGCTGGAGGGGGCGGCCCGCCGGCCCGGCGACCTGGCCGCCCGCTTCGGGGGCGAGGAAATGGTCCTGGTGCTGACCGGGACGGGGCTGGAGGACGCCCGGCTGGTGGCCGAGCAGGTGCGCCGCCAGGTGGAGGCCCTGGGGCTGGAACGCCCCGATCCGGACGGCTGTTGCCGCCTGACGGTCAGCCTGGGGGTGGCCAGCCTGGTCCCGGGGCGGGAGGTGGAGCCCCAGCGCCTGATCCAGGCCGCCGACCAGGCCCTCTACCAGGCCAAGGCCCAGGGGCGCAACCAGGTCCAGACCGCCGCGGCGGCCTGAGCCGGGGGCGGCCAGAGGGCGGCCCGGCCCCGCGCCTGCTATAACTTGAACCGGACCCGCTGGGACGATCCCGGCTCACCGCACCCCTCGCCCGGCCCCTGGCCGGGGTTTGAAGATGGCGCCATGACGCCCAAACGCGAAGAATCTCCCTGGCCCCGTCTGCTGGCCACCCTCTTGTTGGGCTTCTTCCTCAACGTGCTCTCCACCACCCTGTTCAACTGGTGGGCGTTGGGGTCGGTGAAACTGATGCCCCTGGTGGTGATGGTGGTCTCGGCCGGCTTCCGCCTGCCCCTGTGGGGGGCCGGGGCGGTGGCGGTGGCGCTGGGCTACCTGGGAGACCTGGTCAGCGGGGGGGTGGTGGGCCTGCAGGTCATCGCCTGCCTCTTGGTGGTCTGCATCTGCGCCCTGGCCCAGCGCAAGCTGGAGATCAACTCCTGGCCCTTCCAGATGTTGGCGGTGGGCCTGATGAGCCTGGTCCTGCACCTGACCGTGATCGGCGGGCTGATGCTGGCCAACCGCGAGCACCTGATGCCCAGCCGGCTGCCCTGGGTGTTGGCGTCCCAGTCGCTGCTCTCGGCGCTCACCGCCCCGGTCTTTTTCGCCCTGTTGGAGGCCATGGTCAGGGGGCTGACGGGCCTGTGGCGCCTGATGGGGAGGGGCGGGGCGTGAAGCCGCTTTTCGCCAAGGAGAGCAAAAAGCGCAAGCAGGCCAAGAAAAAGGCCGGGACTCACCAGCCCCTGGGCCGCTCCCGGGTTTTCGAGCCGGCCGAGGCCCCCGAGGCCCGGCGTTCCATCACCTTGGCGGCGGTGGTGGTGGGGCTGGCCGTCCTGGCCCTGATGGGACGGTTGTGGTACCTCCAGCTCCTGCAGGGCGAGCATTTCCGCAATCTTTCGGAGAACAACCGCATCCGCTTGGTGGACGTGCCCCCCAGCCGGGGCCTGATCTTCGACAGCCAAGGCCGGCTGTTGGCCGACAACCGCCCGGCCTTCACCCTGGCGGTGGTGCCCGAGGACGTGGACGACTGGGAGGAGCTGGGCCAGCGCCTGGAGAACCTGGTGGGCATCACCCCCGAGGAGCTGCACCGGGCCCGGGAGAGCGCCAAGGGCCAACCTCCCTTCAAGCCCCTGCGCCTGCGCTCCCACTTGGACCGCGACCAGTTGGCGGTGCTGGAGACCTTCCGTTACGAGCTGCCGGGGATCAAGGTCCTGGTGGAATACCGCCGGGCCTACCTGCACGCCAAGGATGCCTCCCACGTCATCGGCTACCTGGGGGAGATCAACCCGCAGGAGCTGAGCGAGGCCCCCCGCTCCCTCTACCGCATCGGCGACGTCGTGGGGCGCGACGGCCTGGAGCGGACCCGGGAGCGGGTGCTGCACGGTCGGCGCGGGGCCCGCCAGGTGGAGGTGGACGCCATGGGCCGGGAGCTGAAGCTCCTGGAGGAGATCGACGCCCAGCCCGGGCAGTCCCTGACCCTGACCATCGACCTGAAGATGCAGCAGGCGGCGGCCGAGGCCCTGGGCGACGAGGTGGGGGCGGTGGTGGCCCTGAACCCCAAGAACGGCCAGGTCTATTGCCTGTATTCCAACCCCAGCTTCGACCAGAACAACTTCATCACCGGCATGAGCCCCCGGCTATGGGAGGCCCTGGCCAACGACGAGTTCCACCCCCTCAAGGACCGCGCGGTCAGCGGCCTGTATCCCCCCGGATCCACCTACAAGATCATCACCGCCGCCGCGGGGCTGGCCGAGGGTGTGATCACCCCCCAGACCATCATCAACTGCCCGGGCGAGATATCCTTCGGCGGGCGGTCCTACAAGTGCTGGGCGCTGAAGAAGGGCGGCCACGGCAACACCAACCTCCACCGGGCCATTCGCGAGTCTTGCGACGTTTATTTTTATCGCGTGGGTCTGCGCCTGGGGGTGGAGCGTCTGGCCAAATACGCCCGGGCCTTCGGCCTGGGCCGGCCCACCGGCGTGCCCCTGGGCAGCGAGTCCGCCGGCCTGGTGCCGGACGGGGCTTGGAAGAAGAAACGGTTCGGCGAGTCCTGGCAGGAGGGCGAGACCATCTCCCTGGCCATCGGCCAGGGCTTCAACCTCACCACACCCATCCAGTTGGCCCGCATGGTGGCGGTCATCGCCAACAAGGGCCGCCTGGTGACCCCCACCTTGGTCAAGGCGGTCACCCCGCCCGACGGCGGCGAGCCGGTACCCGAGCCGCCGGGCCTGATCAGCCGGGTGCCGGTGAGCCCTCAGCACATCGAGCTGATCCACCAGGGGCTGGTGGCGGTGGTCAACGAGCCCGGGGGCACCGCCAGCGCCACCCGCCTGCCCGGCGTCACCGTGGCCGGCAAGACCGGGACCGCCCAGGTGGTGGCCCTGAAGCACGAGAAGATGTATGGGCGGGAGGAAAACCTGCCCTGGAAGTACAAGAACCACGCCGTGTTCGTGGCCTACGCCCCGGCCGAGGACCCCACCATAGCCTTGGCGGTGGTGGTGGAGCACGGTGGCCACGGCGGCAGCGACGCCGCCCCGGTGGCCCGGCGGGTGCTGGAGGCCTATTTCGATCTGCCGCCCCGGCCCATGAAGCCCAAGGCCCAGCCCGGCCCCCTGGCCGGGCGCTTGGACCCGGTGGAGGCGGCGGCCATCGCCGCGGCCCAGGCCAAGGCGGCGGCCGAGGCCGAGAAAGCCAGGAAAGCCGCCCTGGTCACGGGT
>JAIUYB010000107.1 GCA_020216625.1 Desulfarculus sp. | reverse complement strand
TCAGGAGGAAGAACACACTGGCGAGAAGGAAGCCGCCCAATCGACAGCCTCTTGTAAACCGCCGAAATCAACCCTACGATGCTCAAGTTTTGTTAGCGAGCCTAAAGTGATGCGTTTCTGCTTGGGTGCCGATTGATTCAAGACCCAAGTGGGGACAACCAGGAAATCCCATTGCGAAAGTTCCAATGGATTGATGCTGGCCTGGTCTTGGTGCCCGAGCAGGCAGAAGATATAAATCTCAGCTTGGCGCACGGCGTGGCGGGAATAATCGTTGGTGTCAGCGTTCCAGCCCTGGGTGGGAGCTATTCCGAAGCTAATCTTGGAAGGACGGGCTTGCCGCCAGGATTGGATATAAGCCGCTGATTTCACCTCGATCTTGATGCCGGCCCTTGTTTTGACGTCGCAGGCGTCCCATTCGGTTCGAACTCCCCCCACGCACCCCAGCGCCTTGGCGACTATAAACTCCGCCAGGCATCCGCGCAGGGTGTTGCCAACCAGGTCGGAGGCATACCAACTCCAGAAGTCCTTTAATTGGCAACCCAGGTCACCACCTTGGAAGGTGAAGCGCTCCTCGCCGTTTTTCGCGGTTGGAGTGATGGCGGGAAACTCTGACTGGTTCTGATCCATTTCGCCAACTCGTCTTCTCTCGGCAGAGCATACCAACTAGTCCCGCTCGCGTCGCTTGTCCTTGTGGCGCTCCTTCTTCCAGTCGATTTCCTTCTTAAGGCCCTTGCGTTTGTAGGGCTTGGCCAAATCCTCGGCGTTGACCAGGAAGGAGCCCGGCATGGACTCGGGGGTGGGGGCGATGGGTTGCCAGGGTGGGGGCGCGGGCGCGGCCGGTTTCTGGGGCTTCTTTTCCGGCATCTTCTCCGGCACCGGCGGTCCCATCAGACACTCGGCCGGCACCCAGTCCGAGAGCCACAGCTTTTTCCCGTAGAGCGAGAAAAAGGCCCCCCTCTCCGTGGCCAGGCGGGCCTGGACAGTCACCAAGACTGGCTCCTGATCGCGGCGGCGGCCCAGCCTGAGGGCCTGCTCCGGATCGGCCACCAGCACCAGCACCCCGCCTTCGGGCGGGTTGAGGCCGCGCTCCCTGATCACCGGCCAGGCCCGGCGGCGGGCGCCGTAATACAGGTGGGGCGGTGGGTCGGCGGCGTAGTCCCGCTCCAGCTCCCGGCGCTCCAAGGCCCGCACCCGGCGGCCGTCGGCGGCCAGTTCCAAGGTCTCGGGGGCCAGGCGGGTGGCGGCCTCCACCACGTTGGCCTCGCGCACCTGCCGCCAATCAGGATCGTCGTTCAAGGCCTTGACCAGCTCTTTCAAGGCCACCCAGCCCAGAGGGTCGGGCACCAGGCCGAACTCGTCCGGCCGCACCCCCAGGGCGTAGGCCAGAACCTTGATCAGGCTGACCTGCTTCTGCTCCAGCCGGCGCAGGGCCATGACGCTAGCGGGGCCGCTCGGTCAGGCCGGCGGGGGTGAGCACGAAGACCTTGGCCCCCTGGGGGTGCCAGATCTCCACCTGCCAGTCATCACGCAGGTCCTTGAGCTCCGGCACCGCGAGTTTCAGCTCGGACGGGAGGCTTAGCCCCTGGTCGGCGAGGGCGTTTGGCGTCAGGTGACCATTGGGATTGGCGGCGAAGAAGGCCTCCACCAGCGGGCGGGTCTCGCGGGCCAGGCGCAGGGCCTGGAGGTCCAGGGCCTGGGTCTGGCGGGCATGGTGGGCGTAGACCAGGATGCCCGCGATGCACAGGGCGCTGATCAGGGCCAGGGCCTCCATGGTCATGAAACCGCCGCCGCGTCGCATGGGATCAAGCCTCCGTCAGGCGGTGGGTGATACGGCCGCCGCAGATGGTGAGGATGGCCCGGCCGATCAGCTCCCAGCCGGCGAAGGGCGTGTTCTGGCTTTTTGATCGCATCCGCTCCGGGTCCACGCTCCAGGCCAGGTTGGGGTCGATGACCGTCACGTCCGCTGGCCCGCCAACCAGCAAGCGCCCGCCGGGCAGGCCCAGGCAGGCGGCCGGGCCGCTGGTCAGGCGGGCGATGGCCTGGCCCAGGTCCAGGATCCCCTGGCGCGCCAGGCCCAGGACCAGGGCCAGGGAGGTCTCCAAGCCGGTGACGCCAAAGGCGGCGATGTCGAACTCCACCAGCTTTTCCAGGCTGGAGTGGGGGGCGTGGTCGGTGGCCACCGCGTCGATGACGCCTTCGGCCAGGCCGGCCAGGATGGCCTGGCGGTCGTCGGGCGAGCGCAGGGGCGGGTTCATCTTGCGGTGGGTGTCGTAATTGCCGACATCGGCGTCCACGAGACTGAAGTAGTGCGGCGCGGTCTCGCAGGAGACCAGCCAGCCGCGCTCCTTGGCCCGGCGCACCGCCTCCACCGAGCCAGCGCAGGAGACATGGGCGATGTGCACCCGGGCCCCGGTCAGCCCGGCCAAGTTCAGGTCACGCTCCACCGCGATCACCTCGGCCTGGGCCGGGATGCCCTTGAGGCCCAGCCGGGTGGCGGTGGGACCCTCGTGCATCACCCCGCCGGCCGATAGGCGCAGGTCCTCGCTGTGGCAGATCACCGGCAGAGCAAACCCGGCGGCGTATTCCATGGCCCGGCGCAACAGACGGCTGTCGGGCACCGGCCGGCCGTCGTCGCTGACCGCCACGCAGCCGGCGTCCTTGAGCTCGGCCATCTCGGTCAGAAGCTCGCCCTTGAGGCCCTGACTGATGGCTCCCACCGGATGGACCCGGCAGGAGCCGACCTCCCGCGCGCGGCCCAGGATGTATTCGGTCACCGCGCGGGAGTCGTTGACCGGGCTGGTGTTGGGCATGGCGCAGACCGCGCTGAATCCGCCGGCCGCCGCCGCCGCCGTGCCGCTGGCGATGTCTTCCTTGTATTCCTGACCCGGCTCCCGCAGGTGCACATGCAGGTCGATCAGACCGGGGGTGACCAGCTTGCCGGAGCAGACGACGACCTGGGCGGCGGGGTCGGCCAGGTTCGGGCCGATGGCCGCCACCCGTCCCTCGGCCAGGAGCAGGTCCGCGGTTTCATCCCGGCCGGTGGCCGGACATAGAACCCGGCCGCCCTTCAGGAGCAGGGGCGGGGTCTGGTCATGTTCGCTCATTTGGCCTCGGCTCCGATCAGCAGGTAGAGCAGGGCCATGCGCACCGCGACCCCATTGGCCACCTGATCCAGGATCACCGACCAGGGGCCGTCGGCCACCTCGGGATTCATCTCCACCCCGCGGTTGATGGGGCCTGGGTGCATGACGATGGCCCCGGGCTTGGCTTTGCGCATGTGGCGCGGCCCCAGGCCGAAGCGCTGGGCGTATTCGCGCAGCGAGGGGAAAAGCACGTCGTCCAGGCGCTCCTTCTGCACCCGGAGCATCATGATCACGTCGGCGCCGTCGATGGCCTGTTCCAGGGTGTCGCAGACCTCGGCCCCCAGACTGGCGGCGAAGGGCGGCAGCAGGGTGCGCGGGCCGCAGACCCGCACCTTGGCCCCCATGGCGTTAAGTCCGATGAGGTTGGAGCGGGCCACCCGGGAGTGGGCGATGTCGCCGATGATCGAGACGTTGAGCCCCTCCAGCCGGCCGAAACGCTCGCGCATGGTCAGCATGTCCAGCAGGGCCTGGGTGGGATGCTCGTGGGTGCCGTCGCCGGCGTTGATGATGCTGGGCTCGATGTGTTGGGCCAAGAGGTGGGGCGCGCCGGACATGCTGTGGCGGATGACGATCAGGTCCGGGCCCATGGCCTCCAGGTTCTTGGCGGTGTCGATCAGGGTCTCGCCCTTGGTCAGGGAGCTGGTGGAGGCCGAGAGGCTGACGGTGTCGGCGCTCAGACGCTTGGAGGCCAGCTCGAAGGAGGTGCGGGTGCGGGTGGATGGCTCCACGAAAAAGTGGACCACGGTCTTGCCCCGCAGGGTGGGCACCTTCTTGATGGGCCGGGAGTTGATCTCCTTGAGCGAGGAGGCGGTGTCCAGGATCAGGTTGATGTCCTCGGCCGCGACGCCTTCCAGGCCCAGCAGATGGCGGCCTAGGCTCATGGGTTGACCTCCTGGCCCAGGGCCCAAAAAAACCTCCGACAGCCGGGAGTGGCTCGGAGGCATGGGGCCTGGCGGGGAAGGCCGCCGGGCTGTCGGCCGGGGGGGGAGGGGAGCATGTCGGGTGTCCTCGCGGGCCGTTAGCGGGTTACTAACCTAAAATAAATACCAAGCGCTGGTGGCTTCTGTCAAGTCGGCGGTTGGGAACGGGCGGTCGAGGCGCGGCGGCGGCCACGCCAGAGGGCGGCCGCCGCCGTGGTTTAGGCAAATGCGCTATTGCTCGATGACCCGGACGTAGGATTTGGCGCGCAACTCGCGCAGCCACTCCCGGAAACGCTTGTCCAGGGTCTCTTGCTCCAGTCGCTGGCGGATCTGCTCCTTTAACTGGGGGGTCAGGCCGCTGGCCACCACCTTGGCCGCCTTGTCGTCCACCAATTGCATGAAGGCGAAGGCCCCGGGCACCTGAAAGACCGGGCTGATCTGTCCCGGCTTGAGCTGGCCCAGGGCGTGGCGCATGCTGGGCAGCAGGTCGTTGGGCGAGACCAGCCCCAGGTCGCCGCCCTGGTCAGCCCCCGGACCCTGGGAATAATTCTTGGCCACCTCGGCGATATCAGCCCCGCCGGCCACCTTGTCGCGCAGTTTCTGGGCCTGGGCGCGCACCTGGTCCTCCTGGGCCTGGTCCGCCCCGTCGGCCACCTTGAGGAAGACCGCCCGCAGCCGCACCTGGCCTTCGGCCGGAGCGCCGCCGGTCTGCTGGGCGTAGAAGCTCTCAACCTCCTTGTCGCTGATGACCACACGGCTCTTGACGAAGCGCTCCACCAGCTTGTGTTTGAGAATCTCGCGCTTGAGATCCTCTTTGTACTCCTCCGGGGTCACCCCCCGGCGGCTGAGCTGGGCCAGGAACTCCTCGTTGCTCATTTGGTTGGCGTTTTTTATCCGGTCCACGTACATGTCCAGCTCGGCCTGGCTGACCCCCAGCTTGGCCCGCTTGACTTCCTGGTCGAAAATCTTGTCCTCGATCAGGCGGTCCATGGCCATGCGCCGCATCTGGCCCTCGCTGGGCGTGGCCTCGCCCGGCCGGGCCGCGGCGGCGGACTCCACCTGCTGCTGAATTTGGCGCAGTACCTTGTCCAGGTCCAGGCTGGTGATGACCTCATCGCCCACCACCGCCACCACGCGGTTGACCTCCGACGCCTGGGCCGGCGTGACCAGGAAAGGCAGGCAGCAAAGCCAAGCCAGGAAAAGCGGGCGAACGCGCATCTCAACTCCCCGGGGTGCCGAACTTGCCGCTGGCGGCGAACTCGGCGTTGAAGGTGACCTTGGCCTTGGCGCGCATCTGGTCTATGAACAGCGCGGCCATTTGTTCTTTTTTCTCGGCCGCCAGGCGGCGTTGGATCTCGTCGGCGGCCTGGGCCAGGTCCAGCTTGCTGGCGGGCCGGCGGGCCAGGACCCGCACCACGTGCAGACCGTAGGGGCTGGAGAGGGGCCCGGCCAGCTTGCCCGGCTCCAACGCGAAGACCTTTTCCTCCAGCGTCTCGGGCATGTGCCCCCGCGAGAGCCAGGTGGGTTCGCCCTCCTCGGGCAGGGTGACGCCCAGCTCGGCGGCGGCGGCGGCCATGTCCTCGCCCTGGGTGAGACGTTGCAGGAGCTTGCGGGCGGTCTCCTTGTCCGGCACCAGGGCGTGCTGGGCCAGCACCTGCTCGGGACGGGAGAACTCCTGGGCGTGCTCTTGATAATAGGTGCGGATCTCGTCGGGCGTCACCTGGACCTGGCCGGCCAAGAGCAGGTCCAGGGTCTTTTGGGTCAGGATTTCCTGGGACAACACCTGACGCCACTCGTCGTAATCAATGCCCTGGGCGATCAGGGTCAGCTCGAAAGCCTCCTCGCTCAGCCCCCGCCGCAGGGAGGCCTCCTCGCGGTCCAGCTCCTCGCGCTCCAGGCGGATGCCCTTGGCCTGGGCCTGCATCAGCACCAGGCGACGGCGGGCCAGGGTTTCCAGCACCGCCTGGCGCAGGTCCGGCGACAGGGCCTGGGGGTCCTTGCCCAGGCCCATGAAGGCGGTCTGGGCCAGGAAATCATCAAGAAGAATGGCTTGCCCGTCCACGTTGGCCACCTCGCTGGGGGCGGAGGGCTTGGAGCAGGCCGCCACCCAGGCCATGGCCAGCAGCACCAGCCCCCAGGCCAAAGCGTGGGCCAGGGGGCGCAAGCGGTGCATCATGGACGATTCTTGCAGCATAACAAAGTAGTTAGTTACCATGGCCGCCGATGTATTGCAAGAATTCCCGCGTCTGGGTCCACACCGGACTGTCGGCGCGCAGGACCAGGTTCACCTTGCCGTCGGGATGCACCTGCACCCGGCGGGGCTGGCTGCGGGCCAGGCCCAGGAGCCGGTCCAGGTCCACCCGGGCCTCGTGGCCAAAGTGCACCTGGAGGGCGGTGGGGGAAAGGTCCAGGCGGGTGGCCCACATACGCCGCAGCAGGGCCTTGATTTCCACCGCCTGCAAGAGGTTGGCGGCGGCCTCGGGCGGCGGCCCGAAGCGGTCGTCCAGCTCCTGGCGGATCACCTCCAGCTCCTCCGCGCCCCGGGCCTGGCCCAGGCGGCGGTAGAGGCCCAGGCGCACCTGGGAGTCGGGCACGTAGTCCTCGGGCAGACCGGCGTGGAGCGCCAGGTGCAGCTCTGGCTCCGGGCCTTCTTCCGGGGCCTCGCCCTTGAGCTCGGCCACCGCTTCCTCCAGCATGTGCAGGTAGAGTTCGTAGCCCACCTCGGCCGCGTGGCCGGACTGCACCTCGCCCAACAGGTTGCCCGCGCCCCGGATCTGGAGGTCGTGCATGGCTATGGCGAAGCCGCTGCCCAGTTGGGTGAAGTCCATCAGGGCCTTCAGGCGCTTGGCCGCGTCGCGGCTCAGGCTGGTCTCGCTCTTGACGAAAAGGTAGGCGTAGGCCTTCTCGCCCCCGCGCCCCACCCGGCCCCGGAGCTGGTAGATCTGGCTGAGGCCCAGCTTGTCGGCGTCGTTGATGATGATGGTGTTGGCGCTGGGGATGTCCAGACCGCTTTCGATGATGGTGGTGCACACCAGCACGTCCAGCTCGCGGCGCACGAAGGCCATCATGACCTT
>JAIUYB010000106.1 GCA_020216625.1 Desulfarculus sp. | reverse complement strand
GGGGTCAGGGGTATCTGGTCGATGGTCACCAACCAGGATGGCACCATGTAGGAGGGCAGGCTGGCGTCCAGGTCGGCCTTGAGTTGGACCAGGTCCAGGCCTGGGCGGGGGACGAGGTAGGCCACCAGGACGCGGTTGCCGTCTCCCTGGGGATCGAGGGCCACCGCAACCGCGCGACTCACCAGGGGATGGGCGTCCAGCGCGGCTTCCACCTCGCCCAATTCGATGCGGTTGCCGCGAATCTTGACCTGGCGGTCCTCCCGCCCCATGAACTGAAGCGCACCGTCCGGGAGCCGGCGTCCCAGGTCGCCGCTGCGATACCAGCGTCGGCCGTCGGGGTCGCGGGAGAATCGCCGTGCGGTCTGGTCGGGGTCGTTCAGGTATCCCCTGGCGACGTTAACTCCGCCGATGACGATTTCGCCCGGCACGCCCGGAGGCAGGACGCGGCCGGCGTCGTCGCGGATTTCGATGAACACTCCGGGCAGGGGGAAGCCGATGGGAGGCGGCAGGACCTGACGCCAACTGGCGGCGGTCAGCTGGTGCAAGCTGGCGGTCACGCAGCACTCGGTGGGGCCGTAGGCGTTGAAAATCCTGACGTCGCCGTGGCCCTCCAGGGCGTAGAAGGCTTCGAGCATCCCCGCGGTGAGGGGCTCTCCGCCCATGAGGATGGTGCGAGCGGTGCTCCTGGCGCCGCTTTGTCGCCAATGATCCACCAGCATGGCGAAGAAGCTGGGGGTGGTGTCCAACAGGTCCAACCGGCGCTCCCGCACGAAGGCGTCGGTGAGCGCGGGATCTTGCCGAGTGTCGGCTCCGAGGAGGTGCAAACTGAAGCCATTGAGCAAGGCGCAAAATATCTGCTGCACCGAGGGGTCGAAAGTGAAGGGGGTGGTGCAGGAGATGCGTGGGGCGTCTTCTGGTCCTAGGTTGGCGAAGATGGCTTGGGCCAAGGCTTCGGCCAGGTTGACCACCGAGCCTTGATCCACCATCACCCCCTTGGGCTGGCCGGTGCTCCCGCTGGTGAAGATCACATAGGCCGCCTGGGTGGGGGGAACCTCCGCTGGTGGTGTGGGCAGGCCGGGCGCCGCCAGGGCGCGGCGATCGTGACGGTGACGGCTGGGCCGGGCGGGCAGGCCCTGGCCCTGGCCGCCGGTGCGCATCAGGAGATCGAACTGATAGGCGGCCGGCTCGAAGCCCGGTGTCTCCGGCAGCGAGAATTCAAGTTCCCATCCACCACCGCGCTCCAAGGCGTAATCCCGAAAAAAGTCGCGCGACACGAACAGATCGTCGGCCAACTCACGCGGCGAGAGGGTGGCCTGGTCGGGGTTTTGGCGGGCGAACGCGGCCAGATCGGCGAAATAGGCGTCACGCCGATCCAGGTCCCAGACGCTGCCCAGGAAGATTACGCCGCCCGGTGTCAGCAGTTCCCGGGCCTTGTCCAGCACCGAACGCAAATAGCCATAACCGGGGAAGCTCTCCACCACGCTGTCCATGACTATGATATCGAAGGAGCCGGGAGAAAAAATGTCGATGTCGTGGGCGGCCATCAACCTGGTCGAAACCTGGGACAGGCCCATGTCCCGAGCGCGATTCTCCACTCGTGCCAGATTGCGCCGGGAGATGTCGAGCGCCAGGTAGGATCCCACCAGGGGAGCCAGGTGACGCATGACAAAGCCGGAGGCGCAGCCAATCTCCAGGGTTCTGGCTTCAGGCCGCAGATACGGCGCCAGCTTGGACCGCGCGTTCTCACCAAAGGCCAGCATGGCCTCGATTGGCAGCAACTGGCCAGTGAAGGCGCTCTTCCATCCTCCGGCGGCCACGTCGTCCGCATCCTCGCCAGCCAGGTGATCCCAGAGCTCCGAGTTCATCAGATGACCTGGGCTTTCGCTCAGCAGGTCGATCTCCTCGGCGTCCAGGGCCAGGATATGGCTCAGCTCCGGGCAAAGCCATTGCAGGCGGTGCAGGTCGCCGATCAACGCGGTTTGTGATATCAGCAGCCGGGCCCCGGACAGCTCCAGCAGACGGCGACGGCTGGCCAGGGGTGTCTGGGGATCGATGGGGACATAGGGCGCGCCGGCCTTTTGCGCGGCCAGTGCGGCGGCCACGAAGTCGCGGTGGCGATCAAACATCAGCCCCACCCTGGGCTCCGGCCCCAGGTTCAGTCCCAGCAAGAAGCTTGCGATGCGATCGGAGAACTGATCCAGTTCGGCGTAGGTGAATTCTCCCATCTCGTCGGCCACCGCCACGCGTTGCGGATAGAGGGCCGCCACCCGCCGAAAGCGGACGGCGGTTCCCTCGTGGGGCGAATCCGGTGCGGCCTCCAGGGTGGGGATCGTCGCAGGAGTGGGACAGGCTTCTTCGAATCGGAAATCGCCAATTTTCATGAACAGGTTTCCTTGTCGGCTCCGTCGTTTGGTGGCTGGATCGCGCTCCGGGCCATGCTGGCCATGAACTGTGACAGATAATCCAGCCACGCCGAGGCGGTGGTGAAATCCAGGATGTCGGTGTCGAACTCCATCTGGAGCTGGGCTTGGCCGTCTTGCTCGATCAGGAAAACCAGCAGGTCATGCTTGGCCGTCTGGGATTGGAGCAGGGCGGCCAGGTCAGCCATCTCCTGGCCGTCGGCTATGGTCCTGAGCGGCAGGCCGGGGCCGTCCGGCACCAAGCGGCCGAAGTTCTGGTACTCGAAGACCACGTTGACCAGGGGTTGACGATTGCCCTGCCGGGGAGGGGCCAGGTCGCGCACAAGCAAATCAAAAGGATAGTCCCGCCAATCCAATGCCTGGAAGACCGCGTCCCGGGCCTGATCGATCAGGCTCTCCAGTTCGGTGTCATCATCAAGCGTCAGGCGGATGGGCAGCACGTTGACAAAGAAGCCGATCAACCCCTCCAGCCCGGCCCGCTCCCGGCCAGCCACGCCCATGCCCAACACCAGATCGGCCTGGCGGGTCAGGCGATAGAGCAAGGCCGCGAAAATCGCGAGCCCCACCGCGGCCACGGTGGCGCCTCGCGCGCGGGCCATGGCCTTGAGTCCATCGAGCACCCCAGGGGCCAGGTCCAGGTGGCAGGTGGCTCCGCGGTAGGATTGGGTCGGTGGCAGGGGACGATCGGTCGGCAAGGCCACTCGAGATGGTGCCCCGGCCAGGCGGGTCCGCCAGAAATCGGCCGCTCCGTTCCATCGCTGTTGGCGTTGCCAATAGGCGAAGTCCTTGTAGGTCAAGGACAGAGTCGGCAGGTTGGCCGTCGGACCACCATCAGCCTCGGCGTAGAGCGCCCCCAGTTCCCGCACCAGGATCCGCGATGACCAGCCGTCGCCCACGATATGATGCAGCACCAGAAGCAGCAGGCTTTCCTCGGGACTGACACGTAGCACCCTGGCACGCAGCAGGGGCGGCCGGGACAGGTCGAAGGGCGTGCTGATCTCGCGCCGGGCCAGACGCAACGCCTCGTCCCAGGCGTCAGTCCGCCCGCGCAGGTCGTCCAGGACCACCACCGGCCGGGCGCTGGGGGCGATGCGCTGGACGATCTCGCCCTCCCGTTCCTCGAAACCGGTGCGCAAGGGTTCGTGCCGGGAGCAGAGACGGGCCAAGGCCTGCTCAAGGGCGCCGGTGTCCAAGCCGGACTGGCAGCGGAAGGCGAAGGCCATGTTGTAGGCCCCTGAGCCTCCCTCCAGGTGATGCAAGAGATAGAGGCGTTGTTGGGGATGGCTGGCGGGGTGCACCTCGGCCGGAGGTGCGGCGGGGATGTCGCTGGCCAAGGAATTATGAGATGAATCCAGGAGCTGGGCCAATTCAGCAAGGCTGTGAGAAGCGTAAAAATCGCGCATTGCCAGCCGCACCCCGGTTTGTTCGGCGAGGCGGTTGACCGCTTTGATGGCCAACAGGCTGTGGCCGCCCAGTTCCAGGAAGCCGACCCGCCGGTCGTTCACCGGCCGTCCGATGACCTGGCTGAAAACCTGGGCCACCAGGCGCTCGGTTTCCCCTTGGGGTGCGTGGTCTTGGGTGGCATCGGCTGGCGGTGTGTCGGCCAGCCTGGCCAGCAGGGACGCGCGGTCCACCTTGCCGTTGGCCGTGACTGGGATGTCGTCCACCGTGACGATGCGGGCGGGAAGCATGTAGACCGGCAGCCGCCGGCCCAGCCAGCGCTTTAGCGCGGATGGGTCTATGCTGGCGCCTTCGGCCGCCGGGGTCAGGGCGGCCACGATCTCTGGATCACCGCTAGGCGGGGTATGCAGCAACGTCACCGCCCGGCCCACCGCCGGGTGGTCGGAAAGCGCGCGCTCGATCTCCTCAAGCTCGATGCGCAATCCGCGCAGCTTTATTTGGCCGTCCTGGCGTCCACCGAATTCGATCACGCCCTGGCGCCAGCGGCCCTGGTCGCCGGTGCGGTAAAGCCGCTGACCCGGCCGCCAGGGGTGGGCGATGAAACGATCAGCGGTCAGCTCTGGACGCCGCCAGTATCCATCGGCCAGGCCGGGGCCGCCCACGCAGATTTCGCCCCAGACCCCCTCCGGCGCTAGTCCGCCGCTCGGGTCCAGGATCAGGGCCTCGGAGTGGGCGATGGGTCGCCCAATGGCCGCCGGGCGACTCCGCACTTCTTCGGTTGTCAGGCGGTGCATTAGGCTGAAGGTGGTGTTCTCGGTGGGTCCGTAGGCGTTGAGGAAATCGACCTCCGGGCAGGCTTCCAGGGCGCGGCGGGCATGGGTCGGGCTCAGGAGCTCGCCGCCGGTGATCACCACCCGCACACCCCGGAAGGAGTTAGGATCATGCTCCACCTGGCGGTTGAACAGTCCGGTGGTTAGCCAGAGCACCGTGGGCCGGAAGCGGTTTATGACCTCCGCCAGTTGGGCGGGATCGATGAGATCCTCCCACTGGGCCACGCAGATTCGCGCCCCATTGAGCAGGGCTCCCCAGATCTCGAAGGTGGAGGCGTCGAAGGCCAGAGGTCCGGTTTGCAGCAGGCGGTCCTCCTGGCTCAAGCCCGCGTAGTCCGCACCCAGGGCCAGGCGGATCACCCCTGGCTGGTTGATGAGCACGCCCTTTGGCTGACCGGTTGAGCCGCTGGTGTACATCAGATAGGCTGGCGACGAACCGTCCGCCGGGGGCAGGCGGTCCAAGGAAAGCGGGGTTTGGGCCAACAGGTCGTCGGGATCCAATACCGGCTGGAACGGGTTGCGTCCCAAGGCTTCGCGCCCGTTGGCGTCGGCCAGGACCAGGCGGCACTGGGCGTCGTCCAGGATAAAGCGGTTGCGCTCTGGCGGATAGGCCGGATCCAGGGGAGTGTAGGTCGCTCCCACCGCCAGGATGCCCAGCAAGGTGGCGATGACCTCAGGCCCCCGCCGCATATGCAGCGCCACCCGGTCGCCAGGGGCGACCCCGGCGGCCAACAACCCGCCGGCCACGGCCAGGGCCTGGTCCCGCAGCTCGGCGTAGGTCACGACGCGGCCCGCCTCCTCCACCGCGACCGCCTGCCCCCGCCGCTGGGCCTGGTCCAGGAAGAGCGGGAACACGCCGGCGGTCAGGGGCAGCTCCGGGCTGGCCCCCTGGCCCCAGGCCAACAGGGTCCGCTCCTCGTCCGGCTCCATCAACCGCAGCGATGCGACACTTTGCTCATCCGGGTCACGAGTCATGGCGCGCAGCAGGGTTTCAAACTGCCGGCCCAGGCGCTCCATGCGCCCCCGGTCAAAGAGGTCGGCGTAGTACTCCAGACTGACCAACATCCGGTCCGGCAGATCGCGGATAAAAATGCCCAGGTCGTTCTTGCACCAGTCGCGGGTCAGGCCCAAGGCCCGGAAGCCACCACCCTCATCCCCCTCCGGCGCACCCTCGGCGTAGTTCATGTAAGAGAGAGTGACTTCCGATAGCAGGGTCCGCTCCGGGGCGGCCGGGGGGGCCAAGTCGGCCAGGATAAGGGCCAGGTTGGCGGATCGATGGGCCAGGGCTTCTGCGTGGACCTGTTGGGCCTGGCGTATCAGGCTCCCCAGGCTTTGCCCGTCTTCCACCCGCAGGCGAAGCGGCAGCAGCGAGACCATCATCCCGGGCAGGCCCGCCAGCCCGGCCGTGTCGCGGGCGTCCACCGGGGCGGCGATGACCACGTCGGAGCCATGGGTAAGGCGGTGGACCAGGGCTGACCAGGCCGCCAGCACCAGGGCGAAGGTGGTTACTTCATGCCTGGCGGCGCAAGCCCGCGCGTCGCGCAGCAGTAGGGGATCGATGGCCAATGACACCGTGTCGCCACGCCAGGTGTGACGCGGTGGTCGGGGATGGTCGGCCGGCAGGTCGGTCAAGGGCAGGGGGCCGGCGAAGCGCTCGCGCCACCAGGCCCGGTCCTCGTCCAACCGCTGGGCCCCGCCCCCCTGGCGGCTCCACCAGGCGTAATCCTTGAACTGGAGCGCCGGGACGGGTGCGGACTTGCCCTGGCAGAGGGCCGCCAGCTCGGCCAGCAGCAGCTCTTGGCTCAGGCCATCGGCCAGACTATGGTGCAGATCGAAGAAGAACGCACGCCGTCCTCCGGCCAGGCGCAGCAACTCCCAGCGCACCGGCGGGCTGACGAAGGGGTCGAAAGGCCGCACCCGGGCGCGGCAAGCCGTCCAAATATCTTCATCGTCGGCCAGGTCCAGGATCGGCAGGTCCACCGGACCCGGTGGCAGCACCCGCATCCGGAAATCGTCGCCAGAGCGGATGAAGACCGTGCGCAGGATCTCGTGGCGCTCCACCAGTTGAACAATGGCCGCGCGCAGGCGCTCCGGCTGGAGATCGTCCGGAAGCTCCAGCAGGGCGGGCAGGTTGAAGGCCGCTCCCATCTCTCCGGCGGCCTCGGCCCTGAGCACCGCCAGCTGCTCCCAGGCCACTGGATAGTCCTCGGCCGCTGGGGCGGAACTCACCCCGGTGGGTGGGACGTTAGTTGGCAATTGCCCCAGCGCCCGAGCCAAGGCGGCGGGAGTGGGATGATCGAAAAGCAGGGCCAAGCTGGCCGGTCGCCCCAGCTCGCTCACCACCCGGTTGACGATCTGCATGCCAGTGATGGAGTCGCCGCCCAGGGCGAAGAAGTTGTCTTGCTCGCCTACCCCTTCATAGCCCAGGGTTTGGGCCCAGATCGCCGCCAGGCGCCCGGCCAGGTCGTCGGCGTCCGGTATGCGAGCGGTAGC
>JAIUYB010000105.1 GCA_020216625.1 Desulfarculus sp. | reverse complement strand
GTGCAGCCAGGGCAGGTGGGCGGCGTGGTCCAGGGCGTCGGCCGGCCCCCGGCTGAACAGGATGTCGCGTTGGGGGTCGATGTGGTTCAGGGCCTCCCACCAGGCTTCCACCGGGTCCTGCACGTTGACCGAGGCGTCCACCACCACGATCACCTTGGCGAACATCATCTGGCCCTGGCCCCAGAGGGCGTTCATCACCTTGTAGGCGTGGCCGGGATATTGCTTGTCGATGGCCACGAAGACCAGGTTGTGGAACACCCCCTCGGCCGGCATGTGGTAGTCGCGCACCTCGGGCAGCACGCTTTGCAATAGCGGCAGGAACAGGCGCTCGGTGGCCAGGCCCAGATAGAAGTCCTCCATGGGCGGCCGCCCCACGATGGTGGTGGGATAGATGAATTTTTCGCGGTGGGTCACGGCGGTGAGATGGAAGACCGGGTAGTCGTCGGCCAGGGAGTAGAACCCGGTGTGGTCGCCAAAGGGCCCCTCCCGGCGCCAGGGCTCGGCTGGGTCCACGTAGCCCTCCAAAACCACCTCGGCCTCGGCCGGCACCATCAGGTCGCTGGTCACGGCCTTGATGAGCTTCACCGGCTTGCCCAGGAGGAAGCCCATCAACATGGTCTCCTCCAGGTGCTCCGGAAAAGGCGCGCAGGCGGCGTAGACCGCGGCCGGGGGGCCGCCCAGGGCCACCGCCACCGGCAGACGCTGGCCCTTCTCCTGGGCCGCGCGATAGTGGGCCGCCCCGCCCTTGTGGCGGTGCCAGTGCATACCGGTGGTGCGCGGGTCATAGACCTGCATCCGGTACATGCCGAAGTTCTGCTTGCCGGTCTCGGGATGGGCGGTGATGACCTGGGGCAGGGTGATGAAGGGCCCGGCGTCCTGGGGCCAGCAGGTCAGCACCGGCAGCATCTCCAGGCTGGCCTTGTCGCCGGTCAGCACCACCTCCTGGCAGGGGGCGTCCTTGACCTTCTTGGGCGCGAAGGCCGCTAGATCCTTGAGCTTGGGCAGGGCGGCGCGGATCTTGCCCCACAGGCCCTCGGGCAGGTCCATCTCCATCAGGTCCTTGAGCCGCCCGCCCAACTGGTCCAGGTCGTCCACGTTCAAGGCCAGGCCCATCCGCTCCCGGCTGCCGAAGAGATTGATGGCCAGGGGGCAATCCGCGCCCTGGACCCGCTCGAAGAGCAGGGCCGGGCCGCCGGCCTTCATCACCGGCTCGGCCAGGGCGGTGACCTCCAGATGGGGGTCCACCGGCTCGGAAATGCGGCGCAACTGGCCTTGGCGCTCCAGCGCGGCGATGAACTCGCCGATGCTTTCGGGGGCGGACATGGGGGGAGCCTCCTGGGGCCGGGGCTGAGACGGCCCATGGGCCAGGATGATAGCTCATTCAGGCGCTTGTGCAAAGTGGCGCGGGCGCTTTTTTCCTGCCCCGGCCCCTGGCGAAGTTCCACGGTCGGGTTTATAGTTTTGGAGGGCGCGTTTGGCAATCCATAACCACCAGGTGCAACCAACATGGCTCGGTCCCTGCAAAACCTTGATTTCGCGCCCGCCAGCGCCAGAACCTGGCGCGGGCTGTTCGCCGGCCTGTTCAACCCCAAGGCCGTGACCTTCGCCCGCCTGGAGCGCCGCTTCGCCGACCACCCCGAGGCCCTGGCCCTGGCCAAGGCGGTCTGGCTCACTCGCCGCGCCCGGCGGTTGTCGGACTGGGGCAACGGCTACCAGGCCCGGCTTCACCTGGACCACGCCCTGCGGCTCAAGCCCGATTTCTTCCCGGCCCGCCTGCACCTGGCCGCCATCTATCGGCAATACGCCATCTTCACCGGCGTGGTCAGCATGCTGGAGACCGCCCGGCAGCTTTTGGAGGAGATGCCTCCCTTCACCCGCCTGCTGGGCGGCAAGGTGGCCGATCTGGCTCAGTGCGGGGCGGCGGTGGAGGCCGAGCGCTCCTCCCTGGCCCTGGTCCTGGGTCAGCGCGAGGAGGCCCTGATCCACACCCGCCGGGCCTTGGCTCTGGCCAAGGGCCTGGGCGATCTGGACCCCGAGGTGCTGGGCTTCGTGGAGGCCTGCGGCTGCCGCCTCTCCTCGGAAATGACCCGCCGCCTGGAAGGACGCCTGGCCATCCTGGCCAAGGGCGAGGAGCTGCACTGCCGGCCGTAGGGCTAGCCGGGCGTAATCCGACACCTGACCGCCGAGGCGAGAGGCGAGCCCACCGGATTCGGGTCGGTTCGCGGCTCGCCTTGGCTCCCCCGCCCTCCCCCTCAGCGCCGGCCGTAGACGCCGGCCATCTCCCACAGCGCCTGGGCCTGGTCCGGGCCAAGTTGCCCGGGCTGGAGCCGCCAGGTCCAGTTGCCGTCCCGCTGGCTGGGGGTGTTCATGCGGGCCTCGGCCCCCAGGCCCAGGATGTCCTGGACCGGCAACACCGCCAGGTCGGCCACCGAGGCCAGGACCAGGCGCAGCATGGCCTGGGCCAGCTCGGCGTCGTCCAGACGCTGCCGCCCCAGATAGCGTCGGATGCGGTCCTTGGTGGCCGGGTCGGCCTCCTGGGCCAACCACCCGCGCAGGGTGTTGTTGTCGTGGGTGCCGGTGTAGGCCAAGAGGTCCGGCCGGTGGTTGTGGGGCAGATAGGGGTTGGCGGGGTTGTCCTCGCCAAAGGCGAACATCAGGATGGCCATGCCCGGCAGGCCCAAGAGGCGCTTGACCTCGCGGACCTCGGCGTCGATCAGCCCCAGGTCCTCGGCCACGATGGGCAGGGCCGGATGACGGCGGGCCAGGGTCTTGAACAGCTCCAGGCCCGGGGCCGGGACCCACTTGCCATTGATGGCGGTGGGCTCCAGGGCCGGTATCTCCCAATAGGCCACCAGGCCCCGGAAGTGGTCCACCCGCACCAGGTCAAAGAGCTCCAGATGACGGTCCAGGCGCCGGCTCCACCAGGCGAAGCCCTCGCGCCGGTGGGCCTCCCAGTCATAGACCGGGTTGCCCCAGCGTTGGCCGGTGGCGCTGAAGTAGTCCGGCGGCACCCCGGCGACAACCCAGGGGCTCTTGGCCCCGTCCAGCTTGAACAGCTCGGGGTGGGCCCAGACATCGGCGCTCTGCTGGTCCACGTAGATGGGCATGTCGCCCAACAGGGTGACGCCCAACTCCTGGCAACGGGCGCGCAAGCCCCGCCACTGGCAGTCAAAGGCCCATTGCTGGAAGCGTTCCTGATCCAGCTCGCGGGCCAGGCGCTCGCGCGCGCCGTCCAGGGCCTGGGGCTGGCGGTCGCGCAGCTCCCAGGGCCACTGGCTCCAGAGGCGCATGCCCTGGTCCCGGGCGATGCAGGCGAAGAGGCAGTAGTCCTCCAGCCAGGCCGCCTCGCGCCGGGCGAAGCGTTCGATTTCCGAGCGCAGGCTGAACTGGTCCAGGGCGCGGCGGCCGGCCCGGCGCAGCAATTCGCCTCGCCAGCGCCAGGCCGCCTCGTAATCCACCCGGCCGGCCGGAAACTCCGGAGCCGCGGCCAGGTCCTCGGGCGTGAGAAGGCCGTCCTGGGCCAGGAGTTCGGGACTGATGAGCAGGGGATTGCCGGCGAAGGTGCTGGAGCTGTTGTAGGGGCTGTTGCCCCGCCCGGGCTCGGTGGGCGCCAGGGGAAGCATCTGCCAGACCCCGGCCCCGGCCTCGGCCAGCCACGAGGCGAAGGCGTGGGCCTCCGGACCCAGGTCGCCCACCCCATGGGCCGAGGGCAGGCTGGTGAGGTGCAATAAGACGCCAAGACCGCGCTGGAGCATGGAGGTTTGTTCCTGGAGGAGTTTCCGGGAGAACCCTTGGGGGGTCCTAACGGGTTCCCCCGGACCCCCGCCTAAAAGGACGAGTTTTTCAACACTCTAACCAGGATACCGCCCACCCGCGCCAAAGCCAAGCCCGGCGATGAAAGACAAGGCCAAATGCGCCGCGCGCATTTGGCCCAGTTTTTTAGGAAGGGTTTCCCCACAAAACTCTTACTTGCCCGCCTCCCACTTCTTTTCTTCCTCTTCGCGCAGGTTGCGGCGCAGGACCTTGCCGATCATGGACTTGGGCAGTTCGGCGCGGACCTCGACCTCCTTGGGAACCATGTAGGCGGAGAGGTTTTCCTTGCAAAAGGCGATGATCTCCTGGGGATCGATGGTCTGGCCGGCCTTGGGCACCACGAAGGCCTTCAAGTATTCGCCCTTGGTGGGGTGGGGCAGACCCACGGCCACCGCCTCGGCCACCTTGGGATGGCCATGCAGAACCTCGTCGATCTCGCTGGGGAAGACATTGAAGCCGCTGACGATGACCAAATCCTTCTTGCGATCCACCAGGGTGACGTAGCCGTCCGCGTCCATGACGCCGATGTCGCCGGTGTAGAGCCAGCCGTCGCGCAGGGTCTCGGCGGTTTTTTCGGGCTGGTTTAGGTAGCCCAGCATCAGCTCCGGACCGCGCAGGATTATCTCGCCGGCCTCGCCGACGGGCATCTCCTTCCGGCCGTCGGCCAGGTCCACGATCTTCCATTCCACGTCCGGGAAGGGAATGCCGATGGTGCCGGGCTTGCGCAGGCCGTGGAAGGGATTGCAGGCCACGGCGGTGACCGCCTCGGTGAGACCGAAGCCCTCGATCAGGGCCGCGCCGGTGCGCTGCTCGAACTCGCGCATCACCGGCAGGGGCAGCGGGGCAGCGCCCACGAAGATGCCGCGCAGGCTCTTGAGGTCGTAGCGGTCGACGTCGGGAAGCTCCTTGATGGCGATGAACATGGTGGGCACGCCGGCGAAGAGGCTGGGCTTCTCGGCGTTGATGGTCTGGCAGACCTCGCGGGCGTCGAAACGGGGCAAGAGGATCATGCGCCCGCCGTGCAGCAGCGGGGCGTTCATGCACACGCTCATGCCGAAGCCGTGAAACAAGGGCAACACCGCCAAAAGCGAATCGTCCGGACCCATGCTGCCCCAGGCGCAGGCCTGCATGGCGTTGGCCACCAGGGCCTTGTGGCTGAGCATGATGCCCTTGCTGACCCCGGTGGTGCCGCCGGAGTAGATCAGCACCGCCATGGCGTTGGGGTCGATGGCCACCGCCGGCGGACTGGGCGGGGATTTCAGCAGGTCCTTGAGCCAGACCGTGGCGCCGTCGGCCGGGACCACCACCTTGGGCATCTTTTTGTCCAGGGCGCGCTTGAGGGGATAGAGCAGGTTCTTGGGGAAGGGCAGGAAGTCCTGCAACCCGGTGTAGACCACCAGGTCCAGCTTGGCCTCCCGGCGCACGTTGTTGACCCGCTGGCTCAAGAGGTCCAGGGCGATCAGGCCCTTGGCCCCGGAGTCCTGGAACTTGAAGATCAGCTCGCGCTCGACGTTCAGTGGGTTGGCCAGCACCGCGGTGGCCCCCAGGCGCATCAGGGCGTAGTAGCTGATCACGAACTGGGGGCAGTTGGGCATCAGCAGGATGATCCGGTCGCCCTTCTTGACCCCGCGCGCGGCCAGACCGGTGGCCAGGCGGTCCACCAGTTCGAACAGGCGGCCATAGGAAAGGGTGAGCCCCAGGAAGCGCAGGGCGGGTTTGTCCTTCCGGCGGTCGGCGGTCTGGCGGACCAGCCCGTGGATGTCGATGTCCGGGTAGTCCAGGTGGTGGGGAACGGCGGGGTCGTAGTGCTTGAGCCAGGGGTGCTCGGCCATGAATTCCTCCAAGCGGCTGCGGGCTCCCCCTCGGGTCGGCCCAGCTGTATGGTTCAGACGCCCTGCTCGGCGTCGTCCACACCTTGGCCCTGGTCCTTGTCGCCGGGTTTTTCCCAGCTAAGCCAGGCGGACAGGGCCTCGGGCCAGGGTGGGCTGTCGCCTTGGTGGCCGATCTCCTGGGCCACGCGCAGCGGCGGCACCACGCCCCGGCCGTCCTTGAACACCCCCTTGACCAGGGCGTAGGCGTAGAGATCGCCGCCCACCATGAAGCGCTGCTCCATGAAGAACCATTTCTGGTCCCAGCCCACCAGGCGGGTCCGCAGTTCGTAGCGCCGGAAGGGGGCCAGGGGGCGGCGGTAGCGGATGGTGGCCGCGGCCAGCATCGGACGCCAGTGGTGCCTGAGCACCACGCCCAGCATGCGGCAGCGGATCATCAAGTCGGTGCGGCCCAGGTCCATGACCGTGAGGTAGCGGCCGTTGTTCATGTGCATGTTCAGGTCCAGGTCGTGGGGCCAAACCCGGAAGCGCACCACCGACTCCCCCAGGGGCGGCAGGGCGGGGCGCAGCAAGGCCGTGACCAGGACCTTGAGCAGACGCAGGATGAGATTCATAACCAGCGGGTTCTTTCCCCTCCGGGGAGGGTGGAGCAGAAGCGGCCGGGCGTGCGGGCGCCGTCGCTGGGGCAGTGTAGCCGAAAGCCCAACGCCCAGGCAACCCCCCCCTCGGCGACCTTTTCCGGGGACTTGCGCTCCCTGGGCAAGCGTCGGCGCGGCTGTGCTATACTGCCAGCAATTCGCCCCTCCCCCCTCCGGGTTAGCCCGCCAGGCAGCCCGCCAGGGGGAGCGTCCCAACCCCAGCGCGAGGCCGCCTTGACCCTGCTGGACCTGACCAAGGAACTGTTCACCTATCTGGTGCGCTTCCGCGAACAGGCCGCCGGCGAGCACCCGCCCCCCCTGGAAAAGGTCGAGGCGGACCTGGCGGCGATTTTCGATCGCATGCGGGACCAGGCCAAGGCCAATCCCCTGCTGAGCAAGGGCTTCGAGGAGGTGCGCTACAGCCTGGCCGCCCTGGTGGACGAGGTGGTGCTGACCTCGGTGTGGCCGCACCAGGCCCAATGGGGCCAGCGCGGTTGGGAGCGCCGGCTTTTCGGCAGCCAGGACGGCCCCCGACGCTTCTTCGCCTTCCTGGAGCGCCTGGACAGTCTGCCCAAGGCCGTGTTGGCGGCGCCGTACCTTTGCCTGGCCCTGGGCTTCTGCGGCTGCTACCAGCCCGACGATCCCGAGCTGGCAAAAGTCAAGGCCCGGGTCCTGACCCGGCTGCCGGGCCTGGACAACGGCAACGGTCCCCTGCCCCCCCCCGCCATCAGCCTCACCCCCCTGCCGGCCCAGCCGGCCAGCTCCGCTCCGGCGCCCTCTAAAGCGGCCCCAATCAGGATCAGGCTAGCCATGGACGGCCACCGCCCCCGGAGCCTGCGCTACCTGTTGGTGGGGGGCCTGGCGGTGCTGGCCTT
>JAIUYB010000104.1 GCA_020216625.1 Desulfarculus sp. | reverse complement strand
CGGCATCTTCGCCTCGTTGCGCGAAATGGTCTTCGGTTTGATCGTTATCCTGTTCCTGGTGTTCGAACCCGACGGCCTGGCCGCGCGCTGGCACACGGTGCGTTCATACTGGAAACTGTGGCCCTTCTCGTATTGACAAGGCCCGGTACCGCCAAGGCCAGCGCCCAACCCGCCGCCACTGGGCGGCGGACTCCGAGGGAGGCGGGGACATCGCTTGGGCGATCGTCTCCGATCAGGTCACTGCAAGGAAGGGAGCGGAGCATGAAGCGATTGGCTTGGTTGGCGGTTATGACGGCGGCCCTGGGGCTGTTCTTGGCCCCGGCGGTCTTGGCCGGGGAGATCAAGGTCGGAGGCATCTTCGACATCACCGGCCCCACCTCGGACGTGGGCAAGGACTATGGCGACGGCGCCGTGGCGGCCGAGAAATACATCAACGCCCATGGCGGGATCGACGGCGACATGATCAAACTGATCCCCAACGATTACGCCTACAAGATTCCCGAGGCCGTGAACCTGTACAAGAAGTATCTCTCGGTGGACAAGGTCTTCGTGATCCAGGGCTGGGGCACCGGCGACACCAACGCCCTGCGCCCCATGGTCAACAAGGACAAGGTGGTCTTCTTCAGCGCCAGCTATGACGGCAATCTCACCGATCCCAAGGAAACCCCCTATAACTTCTTCATCGGCACCGACTATTCCACCTCCATCCGCGCCGCCATCAAGTTCGCCAAGGACAGCGGGGCCAAGAAGTTCGTCTTCATCTACCCCGATCATCCGTATGGCAAGAACCCCATCCCGGCCGGCAAGGAGTATGCCGCCCAGGTCGGTCTGGAGATCGGTCCCGACGAAATCGTGGACTTGAAGGCCATCGACGCCACCAGCCAACTGCTGCACATGAAGCAGTTCGACCCCGACTTCGCCTGGATTGGCGGCACCACCGCCAGCACCGCGGTCATCATCAAGGACGCGGCCAAGCTGGGCCTGCGCACCAAGTTCGTCATCAACTGCTGGGGCTTTGACGAGAACCTGGCCAAGCTGGCCGGCGACGCCGCCGTGGGCCGCGCCTACGGCATGGTGCCGGTGGCTCCCTTTGGCGCCGACGTGCCGGGCATGAAGGCGGTGGTGGAATCGGCCGGCGGCAAGCAGATGAGCCTGCACTACGTCAAGAGCTGGGTTTCCAACCTGGTGATGGCCGAGGGCCTGAAGCGGGCCAAGAAGGCCGGCAAGCTGGACGGTCCCGGCCTGGTGGCCGCCCTGGAGACCATCAAGGACTTCGATACCGGCGGGCTCACCGCGCCGATCACCTACACCTCCACCGACCACCGTCCCAACACCACCCTGACCATCTACACCGTGGGCCAGGGCGGCAAGATGGAAAAGGTCAAGGAAGTGACGATGCCCCGCGAGGCCAAGGACGTGGGCAAGTAGCCATCGCGGCGGGGCGGGGGCGCGCTCGCCCCCGCCCCCCCTCGACCTGGGAGAGACGCATGCCGCCGCTGTTGTCGGTCAACAACATCGAGGTCATCTACGACGACGTGATCCTGGTGCTCAAGGGCCTGTCCCTGCAAGTGGAGCAGGGCCAGATCGTGGCCCTGCTGGGGGCCAACGGCGCCGGCAAGTCCACGACCCTCAAGGCTATCAGTGGCCTGTTGAAGACCGAGGAGGGCGAGGTCACCGACGGAACCATCGAGTTCGACGGCGAGAAGATCAACCACCTGGACGCCGAGCAGATCGTGCGCCGAGGGGTGTTCCAGGTGATGGAAGGCCGCCGGGTCTTCGAGGACCTCACCGTGCGCGAGAACCTCGTGGCCGCCGCCCACACCCAGAAGTGCAACCGGGGCGAGCTGGACCGGCGCATCGACCGGGTCTACCACTACTTCCCCCGGCTCAAGGAGCGCGAGACCGGCCTGGCCGGTTATCTCTCCGGCGGGGAGCAGCAAATGCTGGTCATCGGCCGGGGCATGATGGCCCGGCCCAAGCTGATGATGCTGGACGAACCCAGCCTGGGCCTGAGCCCGCTGCTGGTGGGCGAGATCTTCGAGATCATCGTCAAGCTCAACCAGGAGCTGAACACCACCATCCTGTTGGTGGAGCAGAACGCCCGCATGGCCCTTAACATCGCCCACCATGGCTACATCATGGAAAACGGCAAGATAGTGCTGGACGACACCACCGAGAAGCTCAAAAACAACGAGGACGTCAAGCGCTTCTACCTGGGCATGACCGACATGGGCACCAAGCGCTCCTACCGCGACGTGAAGCACTACAAGCGCCGCAAGCGGTGGTTGACCTAATCCACTCTCGCGGCCGTTCCCGCTCGGGAGAATGCCAGAGTCGGGACGCGCGGCCCCGGCCCGAGCCTTGGCGGATTCGGGCCGGGCCCACGCTTCCTCATTCTGGCCTCCGGGGCATTGCGGCGTTTCCATGTGTCTGGCCCCGTCCCGCCAACTCCTTTTGCTGGGGAGAAGTTGACCATGGCTGAGAAAGACCGCCGTTCCGGCTACCTGCGCCCCGACCTGGAGACCATGGACCCCCAGGCCCGCCAGGAGTACCTGGATCGCCGGGTGCGGGAGATCGTGGCCCACGCCCACGCCCACGCCCCGGCCTTTGCCCAGAAGATGGCCGCGGTGGGGGCCGAGCCGGGCGACATCCGCGGCGTGGACGACCTGGCCCGATTGCCCATCACCGAGAAGGCCGATCTGGTCAAGCTCCAGCGCGCGGGCCTGCCCTTCGGCGGCCTGGTGGGCGAACAGATCGACAAACTGGCCCGCATCTACGTCTCGCCCGGCCCCATCTACGAGCCCGGCGAGAAGGTCTACAGCGACGACCGCTGGGCCCAGGCCTTTTTCGCGGCCGGGTTCCGCCGGGGCGACATCGCCCAAGTCACCTTCAACTTCAATCTGGTGCCCTTCGCCTTCTGGCTGGACGCCAGCCTGAACCTGGTGGGCTGCGTCTCGGTGCCGGCCGGGGTGGGCAACACCGAGTTGCAGATCCAGATCATGCGGGAGCTGGGCGTGGCCGGCTATCTGGGCACCCCCAGCTTTTTGGCCACCATCGCCGACCGGGCCGAGGAGTTGGGCCTGGACCTAAAGCGTGACCTTCAGCTCAAGGTGGCCTTCGTGGCGGCCGAAATGCTGCCCGAGAGCCTGCGGGCCTCGCTGGAACAGCGCCTGGACATGGTCATCCGCCAGTCCTACGGCACCGCCGACGTGGGCTGTCTCAGCTATGAGTGCTTCCACATGGGCGGCATGCACTTCGCCCAGGACTGCGTGGTGGAGGTGGTGGACCCCGAGACCGGCCGGCCGGTGGGGGAGGGCGAGCCCGGCGAGGTGGTGGCCACGGTCTTCGATCACGCCTATCCCCTGATCCGCTTTGGCACCGGCGATCTCTCCTCCTACACCACCGGCGTCTGCGCCTGCGGCCGCACCTCGCCCAAGCTGACCCGCATCCTGGGCCGGGTGGACCAGGTGACCAAGATCAAGGGCATGTTCGTCCACCCCAGCGGGGTGCAGCAAGTGGCGCAAAAATTCCCCCAGGTCGCCGCCTATCAGTTGGTGGTGACCCGGGATGGGCACAAGGACGTGATGACCCTGGTCTGCGAGCTAGGGGAGGCCCCGGCCGACAGCGCCGAGCTGAAAGGCGCCATGGAGACGGCGATGAAAGAGGTGCTCCGGGTCAGCGGCGCGGTGGAGGTAGTGGCCCCGGGCACCCTGCCCCAGGGCTGCAAGGTGATCGACGACCGCCGCAACTGGGACTAGCAAGCCCTGATTCAACCACAAAACGGCCCGGCCCCGGTGTTGCTTTGCGCAAGCGCCGCGGCCGGGCCCCGATTTGAGGAGCCCAATGCCCGCCCTGCGTTTTGGACGCATCAACTTCGTCAACGTGTTGCCGGTCCACCTTCACCTGGAGCCCGACCCCGGGCTGTTTCAGGAAATCTCTGCCGTGCCCAGCGTCCTGAACCAGGGGCTGCGCTCCGGGGAACTGGACTTGGCCGAGGTCTCCTCGCTGGAGTATGCCCGCCAGCCCGGTGATTACCTGATCTTGGCCGACCTGGGGCTCTCCACCCGGGGGCCGGTGGGCAGCGTATTGCTGCTCTCCGATCGTCCGCGCGGCCAATGGGCCGGCGGGGTCATCGAGGCCCCATTCGAGTCCGAGACCTCGGTGGCTCTGCTGCGGGTCTTCTTGGCGCGGCTCTGGCGTCTGGATTGCCGGGTGGCGCCCGAGGGCGAGGCGCCGGCCAGTGAACTGGTGGCCCGGCTGCGCATCGGCGATCGGGCGCTGAACGAGGCCCGCACCGGGGCCTGGCCGGTGGTGCTGGATTTCGGGGCCCTGTGGCAGGTCTGGACCGGCCTGCCCCTGGTCTACGCCCTGTGGCTGGCGCGGCGGGAAACGGCCGAGACTCAGCCCCAGGCCCTGGCCCGCCTGCACCAACGGCTGTTGGCCGCCCGGGACCGGGGCGTGGCCGACAGGGCCGGTTGCGCCATGGAGGCCGCCCGCCGCCTGGGCGGGGATCCGGGATATTACCGGGATTACTTCACCCGCTTGCGCTATGGTCTGGGTCCGGAGGAGATTCGGGGCCTGGAGCGCTTCTACGCCGAACTGGCCCTCAGCGGCCAGGTGGCGGGAGGGGTGGCGTTGCGTTTTCTGGGTGGGGCGGAGACTAGCCTGGGCGAACGACGGATGGAACCGGCGCGCTAAAAAATGAGGACCGCCAGGCAGGGAGGGGCCTGGCGGTCCTCGCCAATGGGAGTGTCGGGACGCTGTCTGGGAGGCCCCGCGTCCCCTCGGGCGGGTCTTGGGAGACTTGGTGCGCGGCGGGCCGCCGGCCGGGGCCGACGGTCCGCCGGGGGGCGTTCTTAGATGTCCAGCGGATAGCCGCCCTTGGCCAGCACCTTGGCCGCGATGCGCTTGTTGATGGCGATGCGGTTGATGGGCTGGTAGCGCAAGAGCTTGCGCAGGCCCACCAACTGGGTGCGCAGGGTGTCGCCCTCCTCGACGTAGGCCAGGGCGGTCTTGGCCCAGGCGTCGATCTGGGGCAGCATCTCGTCGATGTAGGCCTCGACCATGTCCACGTAGAGCTGGGCCTTGTCCACGCCCTGGGCGGCGATGAACTTCTTGGCCCGCAGCAGGCCGGACTCCATGGTGAAGGTCTGCAGGATCATGTCGGCCAGCTTCAGCAGGACCTCCTGCTCGTTGGCCAGCTTCTGCATCAGCTTCTGCACCGCGATGCCGGCGGTGAAGATCACGGCCTTCTTGCACATCTCCACCAGGTGGGTCTGCAGGGCCAGAGGCTCGTCGGGCAGCTCCACGCTCAGCGGGGAGTAGTCCATGATCTCGCCCAGGAGCTTCTGGCCGGCGGCCATCAGGGGCAGCTTGCCGGTCATGGCCCGCTTCATGATCTCGCCGGGGATGAGCAGGCGGTTGACCTCGTTGGTGCCCTCGAAGATGCGGTTGATGCGGGCGTCGCGGTAGTAGCGCTCGGCCGGGTACTCGGCGCAGTAGCCGTAGCCGCCGTGGATCTGCACGGTCTCGTCGACCACGAAGTCCAGGACCTCGGAGCCGATGACCTTGTTGATGGAGCACTCGATGGCGTACTGCCGGATGGCGGCGGCGGACTTGTCGCCGTAGTCGGCGGCGGAGCTGTCCTCGCCGTGCAAGGCGGCGTCGATCAGGCCCACGGTGCGGTAGATGGCCGACTCACCCATGTAGACATGGGTGGCCATGCGGGCCAGCTTCTCCTGGATGGCGCCGAACTCGGAGATCGGCTTGCCGAACTGGATGCGGCCGGTGGCGAAGGTGGTGGCGGCCTTGATGGCGCCCTTGGAGCCGCCGATGGCGGCCGCGCCCAGCTTGTAGCGGCCGATGTTCAGCACGTTCAGCGCGATGATGTGGCCCTTGCCGCGCTCATAGAGCAGGTTCTCCACCGGCACCTTGGCGTCCTCGAGGATCACCGTGGTGGTGCTGGAGCCCTTGATGCCCATTTTCTTTTCCTCGGCGCCGGTGGAGACGCCGGGGAAGGCCCGCTCGACGATGAAGGCGGAGAAGTCCACGCCGTCGATCTTGGCGAAGACGATGAAGGTCTCGGCCCAACCGCCGTTGGTGATGAACATCTTCTCGCCGTTGAGGATGTAGTGCTTGCCATCCTCGCTCAGCACGGCCTTGGTGCGGCAGCCGCCCACCGCGTCGGAGCCCGCGCCGGCCTCGGTCAGGGCGTAGGCGGCGAACTTCTGGCCGCTGGCCAGGTCGGGCAGGTATTTGGCCTTCTGCTCCTGGTTGCCGAAGTAGACGATGGGCAGGGTGCCGATGCCGGTGTGGGCGCCGAAGGCCACCGCGAAGCTGGCGGCGTTGCCCATGGCGTCGGTGACGATGCAGGTGCTCATCTTGTCGAGCCCCATGCCGCCGAATTCCTCGGGCACGTCGGTGCCCAACAGGCCCAGCTCGCCGGCGTTGGCCAAGAGAGCCTTGACGAACTCGGCGTCCTTGGCCTCGATCTTCTCGATGTTGGGATCGACCTCCTTGGCCACGAAGTCCTTGGTGGTCTGGAGCATCATGCGATGCTCTTCGCTCAGGTCCTCCGGGGTGAAGCAAGCGTCGAGGCTACCAGGCTGGAGCAGGAAGGCGCCGCCTTTGGGGATGCTGTTGTCGGCCATTGCAATCTCCTTCAACCAAAGCATCAAGTAATTCTATAACCAGCCGCTTTTAGTAGTCTTCGCGCTCGAAGACTCCTGCGGCGCCCATGCCGAAGCCAATGCACATGGAAACCATGCCGTAGCGGGAGCCGCGGCGGGCCATCTCGTAGGCCAGCTGGGTGGTCAGCTTGGCGCCGGTGCAGCCCAGGGGGTGGCCCAGGGCGATGGCGCCGCCATTGACGTTGATCACGTCCATGTTCAGGCCCAGCTCGCGCACGCAGTAGAGAGCCTGGGAGGCGAAGGCCTCGTTCAGCTCGATCAGATCCAGCTGGTCCTTGTCGATGCCGGCCAGCCGCAGGGCCTTGGGGATGGCCTTGACCGGGCCGATGCCCATGTAGCGGGGGTCCACGCCGGCCACCGCGAAGGAGCGGTAGGTGAGCATCGGCTTCAGGCCCAGGGACTTGGCCTTCTCCTTGCTCATGATCATCACCGCCGCGGCGCCATCGCTCATCTGGCTGGAGTTGCCCGTGGTCACGGTGCCGGTTTTGGTGAAGGCCGGTTTG
>JAIUYB010000103.1 GCA_020216625.1 Desulfarculus sp. | reverse complement strand
CCGTTCGCCAGGCAGGGGCCACGCTCCGCGATCTCGGACAGATCGCCTCGCCAGCGCTGGGGAGCGGGGCGCTGGCCCCGCGCCGCGGGACTCCATTTCGGTCCTGGCGGGCCAAAGCCATGGCCAGGTGAACTTATCGTTAACCAGCGCCAGCACCGACTTAACCCGCGCCAGCGTCGACCGGTCGCGGCGGGGGGGGGCGATTTTCACACCGCCCAACCCGGTTAGCGAACAGTTCATGGGCCGGGGCTCGCCCCTCCCCGGCATCCCGGGGCCGAGGGAACGGCGTCCCGCCGCCCAGCGCCAGCGCGGCTCGATAAGCTTGACTGCTTAACTCGCCTGGGGTTAAAGTACCGCTGTTCGTGGGGTGATGGGGGGACATCCCGGACCAAGGTCCATTCTCGTATCAACTTCTTCTCTCGCCCCCCATCACGTTTTTCGGCGCCATCCGGCGGAGCGCCCCAGGTTGTGCAAACCACAGCCTGGCAGAACAAATCATTCACCTCGATCCAGCAACCCCGGCTGCGCCTGGCTAGGAGTGAGTATTGGGCGAACCATGGTCCCATCCTGGCCAACACGAAGCCCCGTTGTCCCCTGGCTCCGGCCCCCTGGCCCGGCTACGCGGCGAGGGGCTGTGGTCCAGCCTGCTGCTGGCGGCGGCGGCCCTGCTGGCGGGGCTGTTGCTCCCCCTGGATTCCCGGGGGGAGATCAGCGCGGACTTTTTTCTTGAAGTGCCTTGCGTTTTCCACCTGGCCACCGGACTCCCCTGCCCCCTGTGCGGAATGACCAGGGCTTTCGCCAACCTGAGCCGGCTCCAGATCGCCCAGGCCGTGGTCTTCAGCCCGGCCGGAAGCGCCATCTACTTGTTTTTGATTGGTTATTCGGCGCTGGGCTGGTCTTACGCATTCTCCGGTTGGCGCGCGCTGCTTCCCTGGCTGCGGCGCGACTACCTCGGCCTGCTGGTCCTGATCACCATCATGGGCTGGCCGGTCAAACTTCTGATCGAGTTGGTCGCGGCCCCTTAAGGCGGCGCCATCGGTGGAGCAGACCAGGAAACTTAGGGGGAGATCATGACCGAAAGCGACGCGCAACAGTGGTATTACCTGCTTAACGATCAACAAGTCGGTCCCATCGGCCAATTGGAGATGCTGGCGCTGATCGCCAACCAGACGGTGACCCCGGCCACCGCAGTCTGGCGGGCGGGCATGAGCGGCTGGGAGCCGGCCAGCAAGACCGACCTGGCTCAATATTTCGCCCCTGGCACGGGGTCAACCTCGGTCGGCACCACCAGCGGGCCTCCGCCGATTTCCCCGGCCTGGGACCAGGCCGGCAAGGTGCCCATCTGGAACGCCATCGGCGAGGCTTTCCGACTTGTCTTCAAACATCCCATGACCTTCATCCTGGGCAACCTGATCATGATGATGATCAACGCCATGGGCTTCGGTCTGCTGGGCGGGGTCTGGTTGAGCGGCATGATGCACGCGGCGCGCAAGGCCCGCTCCGGCCAGCCGGTGGTGATCAGCGACATCTTCCAGGGCTTCGAACGCTTCGGCCCGGTCCTGGGCGCCAACCTGATCGGCAACCTCGCCGCCTCCGTGGGCTTCATGTTCTGTATCCTGCCCGGATACATCATCGGCTCCCAGTTCATGTACCTGGTGCCCCTGGTGGCCTTCAAGGGCCTCAGCATCGGCGAGGGCATCACCCTGAGCCGGCAGAAGGCTAAGAACCGGGCCATGAACCACTTCCTTTTCTTTCTCTTGATCAGCTTGATCAGCCTTTCGGGCATCATCCTGTGCGGCGTGGGCATCCTCGTCACCGCACCGGTCTTCCCGTTGGCCATCGCCATCGCCTACGGTGTCAATTTCGAGAACCAAAACCCAGCCTAGGCTGGATGCGCGGGTTGGCCCCCCGGATCGGGGACTGCCAACCCGCGGCCCCGCGACGCCGGCCGCTCGCGCCCGGCCGCTGAAGAGGCGAATATGAGCAGCGTCCCTGATTACCGGCCCGTGGTCAGCCTGATCCCGGGAGGCGTGGTCCAGTTTCTGGACTTTGGTCTGGACATCGAGGCCTACCGCCGCCTGAAGCTCTACTTCCGCGAGGAGCCCCGGCCGGATGCCGACCCGGCCCGGGGCGAGGTGCCCCACGTGCTCTTCTGCATGGAGGAGGACCAGGAGCTGGGGCGCATCGTGGATCGCCGCACCCGGGAGCCAGGCAACGACCAATACCAGATCACCGCCCAGCAGGCCATCGAGCCCTACCTGGGCCATTGGGTGCCGGTGCCCATCCTGCGCCTGAAGGCCGACCGCTGGAGCCATGACAACCGGCCCAAGTTCGAACGCGGCCCCACCAACTGGGCCCGGGCCATGCTCACCGTGGACGACGATCCCCAGAGCGACTTCAGCCACCGCCTGGTGCTGGCCTTCGACACCCTGGTGGAGGACCGCCCGGCCCAGCGCGAGCCCTATTTCGCGCTGTCGGGCGAGGACGTCATGGCCAACGCCCAGTTCGGCCTGGCCCACCTGGAGCGCGACAACTCCTGGTTTCTTAACCTGGGCTGGGTGGACGAGTGGCTCAAGGCCCTGTTCCACCAGCACCTGATGCGCAAGCGCCGCAACCGCCCCCTGCGGGCCGACGAATGGCCCTGGGTGCTCTATCACCTGGCCAACTACTTGACTTTCTTGCAGGTGCTATACGGCTTCGCCGAGCGTCCCGAGCAGGAGACCCGCCCCCTCCTGCCCACCTTCAAGGTCACCGACCCCTCCCAGGCGGTGCCCATCGACGTGGACCTGGTCCTGGACCTGGGCAACTCGCGCACCTGCGGCATCCTGGTGGAAACCAGCGCCGAGTCGCTGACCAACCTCAACGACAGCTACCTGCTACAAATTCGTGATCTTGGCCAGCCGGCGCGCTTGTACGAGGAGCCATTCGAAACCCGGGTGGAGTTCTCGGAGGCTGATTTCGGCAACACTCGCCTCAGCGCCCGGTCGGGCCGCGCCAGCGAGGCCTTCGCCTGGCCTTCGGTGGTGCGGGTGGGGCCGGAGGCGGTGCGTCTGGCTGGCCAATCGGTGGGAGCCGAGGGCAGCACCGGCATGTCCAGCCCCAAGCGCTACCTCTGGGATCAGCGCGAGCGCCGCCAGCAGTGGCGCTTTAATGGCGTCTCGGTAGAGGGCGCCCAGGAGCCGCCGGTGACCCGGGGGGTCTTCCTGCAGTTCATCAACAAGGAGGGCACCCCGCTGGCCAGTTTCGGGGAGGACGCCGCCGAGATCGGCGACGACCCCTACCTCAAGCGCCAGAGCGACCAGGTGGCCTTCGAGGCCCGCTTCACCCGCAGTTCGTTGATGATGTTCATCCTGAGCGAGATCATCATGCACGCCCTGGTGAACATCAACTCCCCGGCCCTGCGCGGCAGCCGCGAGCATTCCGACCTTCCCCGCCGCCTGCGCCGGGTGATCCTGACCGTGCCCACGGCCATGCCCCTGGCCGAGCAGCGCATCTTCCAGCGCTGGGCGCGCTGGGCGGTGGGCATGGTCTGGCGCTCCCTGGGCTGGGAGCAATGGCTGACCGACGGCAAGGTCTCCCCCGGCGGACCGCCCCCCCTGCGCCCGGACTACCGGCTGAACCCCGAGGTCCGCTGCAAGTGGGACGAGGCCACCTGCACCCAACTGGTGCACCTGTACAACGAGTTGAGCGAGAAATACCAAGGCGACGTGCAGCATCTGTTCCGCCTGGTGGGCAAGGCGCGCCCCGCCTACGGCCCCCGGCCCTCGGTGCGGGTGGCCAGCATCGACATCGGCGGCGGCACCATCGACCTGAGCATCACCACCTTCGAATCAGATGGCGACGCCTCCAGCAGCGCTCGCCTGGTGCCCCACCAGGAGCTGCGCGAGGGCTTCAGCCTCGCCGGCGACGACGTGGTCTGCGCGGTCATCGAGGACCACGTCCTGCGCGACCTGGGCGTGGCGCTCAAAAAGGCGGGGGTGGGCGAGCCGCGCAAGCTGCTTTCCAACCTTTTCGGCGGCGACCGCCCCAGCATGTCGCGCCAGGACCGCAACCTGCGCGGCCAACTGGCCCGCCAAGTCTTCCTGCCCCTGGCCCTGCGCCTCCTGGAGCGCTATGAGGAGACCGACCTACGCCGGGGCAACCCCTCCTTCGGGGGCAGGCTGGCCGACTTCCTCCCTCCCGGTCAAACCCCGCCCCCGTACGTCCTGCATTACTTGGAATCCGCCGCCCATAAGGCCGGGGCGCGTGACTTCCGCCTGCTGGAGACCAACCTGCGGGTGCACGCCTCGGAACTGGACGTCACCGTCCGCCGGGTGCTGGGCAACCCCCTGGCTGATCTCTGCGAACTGGTTCATCTCTACGATTGCGACCTGCTGCTGCTGACCGGCCGCCCCTCGCGCTGGCCGGCGGTGACGGCTTCGGTGCTGGCCAAGCTGCCAGTGGCCCCGGATCGGGTGTTGCCGATGCACCAAATCAAGGTTGGCGGCTGGTATCCCTATTCCGACGACCTGGGCCGCATCCGCGACCCCAAGACCACGGTGGTCGTCGGCGCCATTCTCTGCGCCCTGGCCGAGGGCCATCTGGAGGGCTTCTCCTTCGACACCACCCGGCTGACCCTCAAACCCACCGCCCGTTATCTGGGCGAGATGGACCTGGACGGCCGCATCCCCAATTCCAAGGTCTGGTTCCAGGTGGACCCCGACAACCAGGCCGAGCTGGACCTGACCCGCAATCACACGGTGGTCTTCTCCAGCCCCATCGCCATCGGCTTCCGCCAACTGGACGTGGAGCGTTGGGCCACCAAGCGCTACTACACCCTGGATTTCGCCAACACCCAGGCGGTGGCCAACGCTGGCAACAACCTGCCCTACCGCATCACCATCAGCCACTCCTACCGGGAGGACACCAAGTCCCCCCCCAACCTGCGCGACGAGGGCCTGTTGCGCATCGAGCAGGCCGAGGACCGCGAGGGCAGAGGAGTGCGGCCCTACGACCTGGAGCTGCGGCTGCAAACCATGCGCTCCGAGGAGGGCTATTGGCTGGACACCGGCGTGTTCAAGGTGGTTTAGGCGAATAGCGCCCCGAATCGGCGGAGCGAGGAGAACCATGTACCCCGAGGACGAACAACTGGCCCAACGCTGCCTGGACCTGGCCCAGTGCGCCAGGGACGCGGCGGCCTGGGTGGACGACAATCGCGCCCTGGTGCACAGCGAGGCCGAGGAGCTGATCAAGGATCTGGGCAAATCGGCTCGGATGTTCGGCAAGAGCGCGGTGGCCGCCCGACGCAAGATGTGCGTCGGCATCTTCGGACCCAGCCAGGCTGGCAAGTCCTATCTGGTTTCCAGCCTGGGCAAGGACGAGCAGGGCTCGCTGACCGCCGCCTTTGGCGATCAAACCTGCAGCTTCCTGAAGGACATCAACCCCGATGGCGGCAAGGAGTCCACCGGCCTGGTCACCCGCTTCACCACCAGCCCGCCCGGGAGTCCGCCGCCCGGTTTCCCGGTGCAACTGCGTCTGTTGAGCGAAAGCGACATCATCAAGATACTGGCCAACTCCTACTTCGAGGACTTCGTCCACAAACATCCGGTGCAGGCGGAGGCCATCAAGGCGACCCTGGACGAGCTGGCCCCCCGTCGCCAGCCCCGGCCGGTGGGCCGGCTGAACGCCGACGACCTGGCCGAGGTGCGCGAATACCTGGGCCAGAACTTCGCGGACAGGGAGGGTGTCCGCACCCTGGAGCGGGTTTTCTGGCCCGCGGCCCTGGAGCTGGCCCCCTGCCTGGAGATCAAGGATCGCTCCCGTCTTTTCGGCCTGGTCTGGCATGGCGCGGCCCAATTCGGTGAGCTCTACGCCCAGCTTTACCGCATCCTGGAGCAGTTGGATTTCGCCGGCGAGGCCTGCGCCCCGCTCTCCGCGCTGGTGCCCAAGAAGGATCCGGCCAGCGGCGATCCCATGAGCATCGTCGACGTGAGCACCTGGGAGGGGCTCAAGAGCGGGGAGACCGCGCGTCTGGAGCTGTGCTCGCCGGACGGCCAGCGCCGGGCCGAGGCTAGCCGCTCGTTGGTCACCGCCCTCATCGCCGAGGTGACGCTGACCATGGCCAGCCGCACCGCCCCCTTCTTTCAGCACACCGACCTGCTGGACTTCCCCGGGTACCGCTCGCGCCTCAAATACAAAGACCTTCAGGAGGCCCTGGGCGACCCGGCGGTGTTGCGCAAGCTGTTCGTTCGCGGCAAGGTGGCCTATCTGTTCCAGCGCTACTGCGCCGAGGACGAGTTGACCGGGATGCTGCTCTGCGTGGGCGATGGGCCCCAGGAAGTCCAATCCCTGCCCGAGGTCATCGACGCCTGGGTCAAGAGCACCCAGGGCGAGACCGCCGAGCGGCGCGATCAGGCCCCCAACAGCCTGTTTCTGGTCCTGACCAAAATGGACCGCCACTTCGAGGAGAAGGAGGGCGCCAGCGGGAGCTTCGCCCAGCGCTGGACCATCCGGCTGCAATCATCGCTGCTGGACTATTTTGGCAAAGGGCCGGATTGGCCCCAGAAATGGAACTCGCGCGGACCCTTCAACAACGTCTATTGGCTGCGCAACACCAGCATCCACGTGCCGGGCTATTTCGACTACGACCCCCAGGCGTTCCAGGATGGCATCTATCGCGAGCTGGGGGTGCGCCCGGACATGCGGGAGCACCTCAACGGCCTGCGGGCGGGATTCATCCAGAACGAGGACGTGCAGCGCCATTTTCAGGATCCGGAGCGGGCCTGGGACGAGGCCCTCAAGACCGGAGACGGCGGCATCGGCTACATCCGCCAACGGCTGGAGCCCATCTGCCGGCCGGACATCAAGCGCGAGATGATCAAGGGCAAGGTTTTGGCCGAGCTTTCCCGGCTGCGCGCCAAGCTCCTGCCCCACTACAAGAGCGACGACAAGGAGGAGGAGCGCCGGAAAAAGGCCGAGCTGGGCCGGCGTTTGAGCGTGTTCCTGGCCACCTGCGCCCAGCATCAGCGCCTGGGAGAGTTCCTGGCCTGCCTGCTGGTGCGTGACGACGAGTTCTACGACCTGTATTTCCAGGCAGACAGCTACGGCGACGGCGAGATGGCCGATGACGGCCGCCCGACCCCGTCCCTGGACCAGGCCGCGCCGGTGGGCGAGACGGTGATGGTCGACGACCTCCTGGGCGAGCTGTTCGGTTCGCCCGCGGCCGCGCCGGCCTCCCCCTCG
>JAIUYB010000102.1 GCA_020216625.1 Desulfarculus sp. | reverse complement strand
AGGCCGCGCGTGAATCCGCCGCCGCCGGCGGCCAGCCCCGCACTCCGGCGCGGTTCTGAAGCGGCCCAGCGCGCGATTGGCGTCCAGGGGCGGCATGGGTTATAATCACCTTGCCAAACACCGGGGTGCGCGATAATCAACCACTTAATTTGCCTCGGTTTATCTGATGCCGTCCATCGTCTGGCGGGCGCCGCCGGAGATGGATGGGGCGATATCAATCCCAGCGTGGACGACGCATGTCAAGCAACTTGGTGGAAATAAAGCCCCGGCGCGGCTGGGGCTCCCTGGACCTGGACGAGGTCTGGGAATTCCGCGAACTGCTCTATTTCCTGGTCTGGCGCGAGGTCAAGGGCCGCTATCGCCAGATGGCCCTGGGCCCGTTGTGGATCGTGCTCAAGCCCTTGGTGACGATGGTGGTCTTCACCATGATCTTCGGCAACCTGGCCAAGATTCCCTCCGACGGGCTGCCCTATCCTCTGTTCAGCATCGCGGCGTTGTTGCCTTGGCAGCTCTTCGTGGTGGCGGCCAGCAAGTCCGCCGGCAGCCTGGTCACCAACATGAGCGTCATCTCCAAGGTTTATTTCCCTCGCCTGACGGTGCCCATCTCGGCGGCGGCCTCGGGCCTGGTGGATTTTTGCATGTCGTTTTTGGTGTTGATCGGGATGATGGTCTTTTACGGCGTGGTTCCGCCGCTTCAGGTCCTGGCCCTGCCCCTGTTCGTGGCCCTGGCGGTGGCCGCGTCCCTGGCCCTGGGCCTGTGTTTGGCCACCCTCTCGGTCAAGTTCCGCGATGTCAGCTTTGGCGTGGAGCACGCCCTGCAGGTGGGGATGTACCTGACTCCGGTGGTCTATTCGGCCAGCATGATCCCCGAGCGCTGGCGCGATCTGTACATGCTCAACCCCATGGCCTGGGTGGTGGAGGGCTTCCGCTGGTCGCTGTTCGGCAAGGGCCAGCCCCCGGATTGGACCCTGGCCCTGAGCGCGGGGCTGGTTCTGGCGCTGCTCCTGGTGGGCCTGGCCACCTTCCGTCGCACCGAGCGCACCATCGTGGACCTGAAGTGACGGTGGGTCAAGACTCACGTCGTGGTGGGGATAATGCTGTTCACCCGGTTCCGTCGCCCGCGGCGGGGCCGATCGTCAGCGCCGGGGCGCGACCCACGCCGCCGGCCCAGAAAGCCTGATTAACCGGATGCTGAACGACAAGACAGTCCTGATAACCGGCGGAACCGGCTCCTTTGGCCGCAAGTTCGTGGAGGTCGCCCTGCGCGACTACAAACCGCGCAAGGTCATCGTCCTCAGCCGCGACGAGCTGAAGCAACACGAGATGAACCAGAAGTTCCCCGCCGGCCCGGACAAGGTGATGCGCTACTTCCTGGGCGATGTGCGCGACCCCGACCGGCTCTACCGCGCCTTCCGCGAGGTGGACCTGGTGGTGCACGCCGCGGCGCTGAAGCAGGTCCCGGCCTGCGAATACAACCCCTTCGAGGCCATCAAGACCAACATCCTGGGCACCAAGAACGTCATCGACGCGGCCATCGCCCGCAAGGTGCCAAAGGTTATGGCCATCAGCACCGACAAGGCGGTCAACCCCATCAATCTCTATGGGGCCACCAAGCTCTGCGCCGAGAAGATGGTGATCCAGGCCAACTCCTATTCCTTCGAGGGGGGCTCTCGTTTCAGCGCCTGCCGCTACGGCAATGTCATCGGCAGCCGGGGCTCGGTGGTGCCCTTGTTCCGCAAGCAGGCCGAGCAGGGTTGCATCACCGTCACCGACCGGCGCATGACCCGCTTCTGGATCACCCTGGAGCAGGGGGTGCGCTTCGTGCTCAATTGCATCGAGCGGATGCAGGGAGGCGAGATTTTCGTGCCCGACATCCCCAGTTGCAGCATCATGGACCTGGCCCATCTGCTGGCCCCGGCCTGCAAGGTCCAGGAGATCGGCATCCGCCCGGGCGAGAAGCTGCACGAGGTCCTGATCAGCACCGACGAGTCGCGCCAGGCCCTGCGTCTGGCGGACATGTTCCTGATCCAGCCCAGCTTCCCCTGGTGGCGCCCCAGCGAGGACTTGCAGGGGCAACCCCTGCCCGAGGGTTTCTGCTTCGCCAGCAACCAGAACAGCCGCCACCTGGAGTCCGACGAGCTCAATTCCATGCTCGAGGATTGCTGAGGCGCGCGGCATGAGCCAGACGGCCATCACGGTGGAGGGGCTGGGCAAGCGTTATCGCTTGGGGAAAAGCCAAAAGAAGCCTGCCAACTTCTGGCAGGCCCTGGGCGGGGCCCTGGTCGCGCCCTTTCGCTACCTGATTCGCAGCGCCACCCAGGCCAGCGAGCAGGAGACTCTCTGGGCCCTGCGGGACGTCAGCTTCTCGGTCCAGGCCGGCGAGGCCCTGGGAGTGGTGGGGCGCAATGGCGCCGGCAAGACCACCCTGCTCAAGATCCTCTCGCGCATCACCGACCCCAGCCAGGGCCGCGCCAGACTGCACGGCCGAGTGGGCAGTCTGTTGGAGGTGGGCACCGGCTTTCATGCCGAGCTGACCGGGCGCGAGAACATCTTTCTCAACGGCGCCATCCTGGGCATGCGCCACGCCGAGATCAAAAGCCGCTTCGACGAGATCGTGGACTTCGCCGAGGTGGAGCGCTTCATCGACACCCCGGTCAAATACTACTCCAGCGGCATGTACGTGCGCCTGGCCTTCTCGGTGGCCGCCCACCTCAACCCCGAGATCCTCCTGGTGGACGAGGTGCTGGCGGTGGGCGACTTGGCCTTCCAGAAAAAATGCCTGGGCAAGATGGGCAACGTGGCCACCGCCGGGCGCACCATCCTCCTGGTGAGCCACAACATGGAGGCCATTCTGGGCCTGTGCTCGCGGGCGATCTGGATCGACGACGGCCGGCTGGTGGCCGACGGCCCCAGCGCGGAGGTGGTGGAGGCCTACACCAAGGCCAGCCTGGACCTGGCCGCCAGCGTGAGCCTTGATGAGCGCGCCCAGGAAGGCCCTGGCGTCATCAAGTTCACGGGCTTTCATCTGCGCGACGGCAATGGCCGCGAATTGGAATTCGCCTTCTGTGGCCAGGAGGTCGAATTGGTGCTGGAGTACGAAACCCGGGATGGCCAAGAGCTGAGCAACGTCATGGCCTGGGTCTGGTTTCGCGACCGTCTGGGCAAGCCGCTGGCGATAGCCTTCACCCGCCTGACCGGCCAAAACTTCGAGCGTCTCCCCGGCCGCGGCCGCATGGTCTGCCGCCTGCCCCGTCTGACCCTGGCTCCGGGTTCCTATCTTTTGGACCTGGAAGCCCAGGCTCCCGGGCAACGCACGGATAAGATCATTGGCGCGGTGGTGCTGGAGGTTTCCCCCGGCGACTTCTTCGGCAGCGGCAAGCCGGTCAGCGACGTGGGTGTCTTCCTGGTGGATCACTCCTGGCGCTTGGAGGCCTAAGGAGAATCGCGCATGGCGGCCAGCGGCGTCATCGGCCTGATCTTCGCGCGCGGGGGCAGCAAGGGTGTGCCGCGCAAGAACCTGCGCCCCCTGGCCGGCAAGCCCTTGCTGGCCTGGGCCATCGAGTGCGGCTTGGCCTGCGGCTTGGTGGACCGGGTGGTGGTCTCCACCGAGGACGCCGAGATCGCCGAGGTGGCCCGGCGCTGGGGGGCCGAGACACCTTTCATGCGTCCGGCCGAGCTGGCCGCCGACGACGCCCCGGAATGGCTGGCTTGGCGCCACGCCATCACCAGCCTGCGCGCCCTGCCCGGTTACGAACCCTTCACGGCCATGGCCAGCATCCCGGCCACCAGCCCCCTGCGTGAACCCCAGGACCTGGCGAACTGCGTGCAGGCGCTCTTGACCAGCGACGCCGACGCGGTGGTCACCATGCGCCCGGCGGCGCGCAATCCCTATTTCAACCAGGTGGTGCGCCAGGAGGACGGCCTGGTCCGGCTGGTGATTCCGCCCCAGGACGCGGTGGTCCGCCGCCAGGACGCCCCGGCGATCTTCGACCTCACCACCGTGGCCTATGCCGCGCGGCCCGACTTCGTGTTGAGCGCGCCCAACCTGATGAGCGGCCGGGTGCGGGCGGTGGAGGTGCCGGAGGAGCGCGCCATCGACATAGACAGCGAGCTGGATTTCTACCTGGCCGAGTGCCTGATGCGCCGGCGGTTGGGAGAGGCCTGATGCGCCCGCTCAAGGAGCTGATGGACCTGCGGGGCCGGGTGGCCCTGATCACCGGCGGGGCCGGCCATCTGGGCTCGGCCATGGCCGAGGCCCTGGCCGAGTTGGGGGCGGCGGTGGCGATCCTGGACCTGGACCCCACGGCCTGCCAGGAGCGGGCCGCGGCCATCGCCCAGGCGCACGATGTGCCCAGCCTGGGCCTGGCCTGCGACCTGGCCGACGAGGCCGCCACCCGCGCCATGCCGGAAAAGGTGGCCCAGACCCTGGGCGGCCTGGACATCCTGATCAACTGCGCCGCCTTCGTGGGCACCAGCCAGCTGGAGGGCTGGGTGACGCCATTCGCCCAGCAGAGCGCCGAGACCTGGCGCGCGGCCCTGGAGGTCAACCTCACCGCCGCCTTTGTCCTCACCCAGGCCGCCGCCCCCTTGCTGGCGGCCCAGGGGAGCGGTTCGGTGATCAACGTGGCCAGCATCTATGGCATCCTGGGACCAGACCTGCGGCTCTACGAGGGCACCGCCATGGGCAACCCGGCCGCCTACGCCGCCAGCAAGGGCGGTCTGCTCCAGCTCACCCGCTGGCTGGCCACGGTGCTGGCTCCCCGGGTGCGAGTCAACGGGATCAGCCTGGGCGGGGTGTGGCGCAACCAGCCGGAGATTTTCGTGGAACGCTACCAAGCCCGCACCCCCCAGGGGCGCATGGCCAGCGAGGACGACATCAAGGGCGCGGCCGCCTATCTGGCCAGCGACCTGTCGGCCTATGTCACCGGGCACAACCTGGTGGTGGATGGAGGCTGGAGCGCGTGGTAGCCCCCATGAACATCGCCGGACGCCTGGTGGGTCCGGGTCGGCCCTGCTTCATCATCGCCGAGGCAGGGGTCAATCACAACGGTAGCCTGGATCTGGCCTTGAGGCTGGTGGAGGCGGCGGCCGACTGCGGAGCCGACGCGGTGAAGTTCCAGACCTTCACCGCCGCCGAGGTGGCCAGTCCCCAGGCTCCCAAGGCCGCCTATCAGCGCGCGGGCGAGGGCGGGGAGGAATCCCAGTACGCCATGCTGGAGCGCCTGGAGCTGAGCCCGGAGGCCCACCGCGCGCTCCAGGCGCGCTGCCGCCAACTGGGCCTGATTTTCCTCTCCACCCCCTTCGGCCCGGCCAGCGCCGATTTGCTGGACGATCTGGACCTGCCGGCCTTCAAAATTCCCTCCGGCGAGGTCACCAACCTGCCCTTCCTGCGCCAGGTGGCGGCCAAGGGCCGGCCGGTGATCCTCTCCACCGGCATGTGCGACTTGGCCGAGGTGGGGGCGGCGGTGGAGGCCCTGGACCAAGCCGGCTGCCCGGCCCTGGCCCTGTTGCACTGCGTCAGCGCCTATCCCGCCGATCCGGCCCAAGCCAACCTGCGGGCCATGGCCAGCCTGGCCCAGGCCTTTGGCCGTCCGGTGGGATTTTCCGACCACACCCCAGGCAACGAAGTGGCCCTGGCCGCGGTGGCCCTGGGCGCGGCGATCCTGGAGAAGCACTTCACCCTGGACCGCTCCCTGCCCGGTCCGGACCACCGGGCCTCGACCGAGCCGGAGGAATTCAAGACCCTGGTGGCCGGGGTGCGCAAAGTCGAGTCCGCCCTGGGCGACGGCCAAAAGGTCCTGCAACCCTGCGAGCGCGAGATCCGCGACGTGGCCCGGCGCAGCCTGGTGGCGGCCCGGGACATCGCCGCCGGCCAAATCCTGGAGGCCGACCTGCTGCTCCTGCGCCGGCCGGGCACCGGCCTGGGTCCGGAGTGGCTGCCCCGATTGCTGGGCCGGCCTGCGGCGCGGGACATCGCCTCCGGCCAGTTGCTCAGCCTGGAGATGATCGCGTGAAGCCCGCATCCCCGCGAGTCTCGACCTTGGGCAAGAAGGGATCGTGAGGGATTTTCAGTGTATTGTCCAGGTATTAACACTTGTTGCCACGGCCGGATTTTCCGGTGACGCAGGTTCTGCTGCCTTTATGCCAAGGTCGCAAGGGCATGGCATTGATGGTCGACCATGAGCGCCGCTTTTGGGGGGCCAAGGCCCAAGAGGACGCCCGCCAGGGGCGGCTGAGCGATCCCGGCCGGCCCAAGGAGGACGAGGCATGAACTGGCGGAGCCTGCCGGTGCTGGTGACCGGCGCGGGCGGATTCATTGGCAGCCACCTGGCCGAGCGCTTGGTGGAAGAAGGCGCGCGGGTGCGGGCACTGGTGCACTACAACGCCCTGGGCCGCTGGGGATGGCTGGACGAATCCCCCCTGGCCGGGGAGATGGAGGTCCTGGCCGGCGACCTGACCGATCCCTGGAGCGTGGGCCGCGCGGTGCAGGGCCAGCAGGTGGTCTTCCACCTGGGGGCGCTGATCGCCATTCCCTACTCCTACGACGCTCCCCAGAGCTACGTGCGGGTCAACGTGGAGGGAGCGCTCAACGTGCTCCAGGCCTGCCGCCAAGCCGGGGTTTCGCGCCTGGTGCACACCTCCACCAGCGAGGTCTACGGCACCGCCCAGCGGGTGCCCATCGCCGAGGACCATCCCCTCCAGGGCCAGTCGCCCTACTCGGCCAGCAAGATCGGGGCGGATAAATTGGTGGAGTCGTTCCACCTGTCCTTCGGTCTGCCGGCGGTGACGGTGCGCCCCTTCAACACCTTCGGCCCCCGCCAGTCGGCCCGGGCGGTGATTCCCACCATCATCACCCAGCTTCTGGCCGGCCAGCCGGTGCGCCTGGGCAACCTCCACCCCACCCGCGACCTCAACTACGTGACCAACACCGTGGATGGCTTCCTGGCCGCGGCCCAGGCCGATCAGGCCATCGGCCGCACCATCAACCTGGGCTCGGGCCGCGAGATCAGCATCGGCGATCTGGCCCGGCTCATCGCCCGGCTGATGGGCAAGGACCTGGGCCTGACCCAGGACCCGGCCCGCCTACGCCCGGTGGGTAGCGAGGTGGAGCGCCTCTTGGCCGACGCCAGCCTGGCCGCCGAGCTCCTGGACTGGCGGCCCCGGGTGGACCTGGAGGAGGGCCTCGCCCGCACCATCGCCTGGCTGGGTCAACACCTGGACCGGTAC
>JAIUYB010000101.1 GCA_020216625.1 Desulfarculus sp. | reverse complement strand
CCACTTGAACTGAGTCGAAGTCCGCCAAGTAGTAGCAGCGAACCGGTAGTCGTCTATGTGGTGGTGCGAGAACTCTAAACCAGTCTTCTCGAAGAACCGCTCCCAACCTATCCGCTCAGCCCACTCACCTATCCGCTCGTACCGGTTAGCACCCTCAGCGTAAGCAACTATCATCTTCCGTATAGCAGCAACAGTAGTAGGCCACCGAGGAGGCTCGTTAGGTATGAAAGGAACAGCTAACTTCGAGAACTTAGGCATCGACTTAGCGTTCGAAACCTTACCACCAACCCATAAAGCTATACCGTCACCGTCAGCGTCAGCTAAAGGCATAGCAGGGCACATAGTGTAGCAGTTACCGCAGAACATGCACCGGTCAGCGTTAACAGCAACCGACTTGTACTCCTCAACCTTCTGAGGCTTTATAGCAGCAGTAGGGCAAGCAGCTATAGTAGTAGGTATCTCGCACATCTTGTCAACGTGAGTGTGCTCTATAACAGGAGGCTTCCGGTGAACACCTAATATAGCTATGTCCGAGCAGTGAACAGCACCGCACATGTTTAAGCAGCAAGCTAACGATATCCGAACCTGAGCAGGTAACTTGTGCGAACCGAAGTACTCGAATAAGTCGTCCATAACAGCCTTAACAACACCCGAAGCGTCTATAGCAGGAGTGTGGCAGTGAACCCAACCCTGAGTGTGAACTATGTTAGTAACCGAAGCACCAGTACCACCTATAGGTAAAGTACCGTTAGCAGCTAAAGCCTTCTTTAAAGGCTCTAACTTCGACTCGTCAGTAACTAAGAACTCTATGTTGTTCCGAGTAGTGAACCGTAAGTAACCACCGCAGAACTCGTCAGCTAACTTGCATATGTCCTCAACCTGCATAGTAGTCATTAACCGAGTACCAGCAGCCCGAACCGACCATAACTTAGCACCAGTCTCCGAAACGTGTAATAAAACACCAGGCTCTAATATCTCGTGGTATAACCACCGACCGAAGTTCTCCTTAACTATAGGAGGCCACATTAAGTCGTACTTAGGAGGACCTATGTCAGTTAACCGGTCAGCCAT
>JAIUYB010000100.1 GCA_020216625.1 Desulfarculus sp. | reverse complement strand
GGTTTTCCTGGAAACCGGCGTGGACAACGTGCAGCGTCTTTATGGTTTCAAGCGCCAGGAGTTGGAAGGCGGCCCGTCGGTCAAGCTCTGCTTCCGGCTGGGGATTCCGGTGGAGCACGCCCTGGCCCGGCCCCGGACCATTCTTTACGGCAACCTGGCCCTGTTGGGTGTGGCGGCCGTGCTGTCCATGACCCTGGCCTGGCTGTTGGCCGAATTCACCATCCTGGGCCGAATGCAGAGATTGATGACATCCAGCGAACGCCTGGGCGGTGGTGATCTCACCGCCCGCAGCGGCTTGGACCACCACGGCGATGAGCTGAGCCGGCTGGCCGGGGCCTTCGACGGCATGGCCGAGTCCCTGGAGCGGCGCGAGGTGGAGAACCAGGCGGCCCAGGCCGAGATCCAGAGGCTTTTGCAGGAGAAGCTGGAGTGCCTCGACCAGTTGGCGCGCTGCGTGGCCCACGAGCTGCGCAATCCCGTCACCAGCATCGGCGGGCTGGCCCGACGCCTGCTCAAGCAGGTGGAGGCCGGCAGCGCCAGCGACGATTATCTGCGCAAGATTTTGGCCGACACCGAGCGCCTGGAGCTGATCGTCAAGGAGGTCAGGGAATACGCTGATTTGCCCACGCCAGCACCGGAGCGGGTCGACCTGGGGGTATTCTTGGACCAGATCGGCCGGGACTGCCTGGAGCGCGCCCGGCCCCAGGGGGTGGAGGTGGTGCGCCAGGGCCTCTTGGGCCAGTCCGGCCGGGTGGTGGCCTGGGTGGACCAGCGGCTGTTGGAGAAGACCTACCGGGTTCTGGTGCAGAACGCGATCGAGGCCATGCCCAACGGCGGGGTGCTGCGCCTGGGCCTGGAGTGCGACGGCCGCGTCGCCCGGATCACGGTCGGCGACACCGGGCGCGGCATTCCCCAGGAGGACATGCCTTTCCTGTTCCATCCCTTCTTCACCACCAAGGCCAACGCGGTGGGCATCAGCCTGTCCACGGTCAAACGCATCGTGACCGAACACCAGTGGAACCTGGAGGTGGACAGCCAGGTGGGGCGGGGCACCACCTTCACCCTGGCCATAGGGTTGGAGCCGCCATCGGACCTGGAGCCGGGTGTCCAGGCTGGCGCGACGGACCCCGCCCAACCCTAGCCGGAGCGGCCCAATCATGACACATACCCACGCGAGCCTGGGTCCCGGCGCGGTGCTGACCATGTTGACCCTGGCGCTGTTGTGGGGGGCCAACATGGCCATGGTCAAGCTGGCGGCCGGCGAGCTGCCGCCCATCTTCCAGGCCGGCCTGCGCTCGGCCGTGGCCGCGGCCTGCCTGTGGGGTTACATGCGCTATCGCCGGATAGCGGTCTTTCCCGGCCGGGCGGTCGTCGGCCACGGGCTGGTTCTGGGCCTGCTGTTCGGTCTGGAGTTCGGCCTGCTCTATCCCGGCATGATCCTGACCAGCGTGGCGCGCAGCTATCTACTGCTCTACACCGCGCCCTTCTTCGTGGCGGTGGGGGCGCATTTCTGGCTGGCGGGCGACCGCCTGAACCGGCTCAAGGTCGGCGGGCTGGTGCTGGCCTTCACCGGGCTGGTGCTGCTTTTCGCCCAGGGCCTGGGCGGGTTCTCGGGCCGGGCGCTCCTGGGCGACGCGCTTTCGCTGCTGGCGGGGGCCCTATGGGGGGCCACCACCCTCTACCTCAAACGCTTCCTGGCCCAACGCGCCCTGGCGGTGCAGACCCTGTTCTATCAGCTCTTTTTCTCCGCCCCGCCCCTGCTCCTGGCCAGCCTGCTGCTGGAGGACCTCTCCACCGCCCGGTTGACCGGTTTTGGGGCTCTCTCGTTGTTCTATCAATCCGTCATCGTGGCCTTCATCAGCTACCTGGCCTGGTTCGTCCTGATCCTGCGCCACCCGGCCAGCCTGGTCCAGGCCTTCACCTTCTTCACCCCCCTGGCCGGGGTGTTGATCAGCGGGGTTTTGATCCTGGGCGAGCCGGTGGGTCCGCGCCTGGTGGCGGCCATGGCGCTGATCAGCCTGGGCCTGGTGCTGGTCAACCGCCCCGCCCGCCCGGCCCCGGAGGTGGCCTCGGGCTCCTGAGAGCCAGCCCCGGCCGGGTGTGCGATCCAAACCGCCGATAATTATTCCTGAAAAATTTGTTGGCGCGGGATGCCTGCCAGCTTTATCATCTAAACATAATGATGTGCAGATGCCTCGGTCCCGGGCCTCCGACCCAAAAGGGGAGCCGCGTCCCGGGGCGGTGGGGGGCCTGTCCGGCCTTTCGCCCCTGCGCCAACGCGCAGGGGGCGCACAGTCTTCGCGTCACCAATCTGGGCGACGGCCGTGAACGCGCCGTCAGCAAAGGAGAAACCATGGCTGAAGCCACCAAGCCCAAGGAGGCGGCCCTGCCGCCGGTGCAGGACCTGACCATCTGCGACTCCACCGCCAAAATGCTCACCAAGGCCCGCCAGGACGGCGTGGTCACCGCCTTCGACCGGGCCGCGGCCATGAAGCCCTGCCCCATCGGGGCGGATTCGGCCTGCTGCAAGCACTGCTTCATGGGCCCCTGCCGCCTGAACCCCAACGATCCCTATGGCAAGGTGGGCGTCTGCGGGGCCACCGCCGACACCATCCAGGCCCGCAACTTCGGCCGCACCGTGGCCGCCGGCACCGCCGCCCACACCGACCACGGCATGGTGATGCTGGAGCTGTTCCGCCAGGTGGCCCTGGGACACATCCCGGAATACTCCCTGATGGACACCGAGAAACTCTACGACCTGGCGGCCGAGCTCAATATCGCCACCGAGGGGCGCAGCGACCAGGAGATCGCCCTGAACCTGGCCGATGTCCTGGAGCGCACCTACACCCAGATCGAGGGCGAGATACCCTTCGCGGTCCGGGTGCCGGAGAAGACCCTGGAGACCTGGCGCAAGGCCGGGATCGTGCCCCGGGGGGCCATGCGCGAGATCATGGAGATCATGCACCGCACCACCATGGGCGTGGACCAGGACCACACCAACCTGATCAAGCAGATCAGCCGCACCGCGTTGGCCGACGGCTGGGGCGGCTCCATGGTGGCCACCGAGCTGAGCGACATTCTGTTCGGCACGCCCAAGCCCCTACAGGCCGAAGTCAACATGGGCGTGCTCAAGGAGCGTCAGGTCAACGTCATTGTCCACGGCCACGAGCCCAACCTGATCGACTCCATGCTGGCCTCGGTCAACGACCCGGCGCTGATCGCCAAGGCCAAGGCGGCCGGGGCCGAGGGCATCAACCTGGTGGGCATGTGCTGCTCGGGCCTGGAGATGATGAACCGGCGCGGGATTCCCCACGCCGGCAACTTCATGAGCACCGAGACGGTCCTGGTCACCGGCGCGGTGGACGCCATGGCGGTGGACGTGCAGTGCATCAAGCAGGGCCTGGCCGCGGTGGCCGAGTGCTACGGCACCCGCTTCATCACCACCAACCCCCGCTGCCACATCGAGGGCGCGCTGCACATCGAGTTCGACGAGCACGACCCCCGTTTCTGCACCGACCTGATCGTGGAGAAGGCCATCGAGCGCTTCGCCAGCCGCAAGGTGCCGGTGGTGATCCCGCCCCGGGTGGACGCCGGGGTGCACGGCTTCTCGCACGAATACATCAACTACATGCTGGGCGGCACCTTCCGCGGCTCCTACGTTCCGCTCAACGACAACATCATCAACGGCCGCATCCGGGGGGTGGCCGGGGTGGTGGGCTGCACCAATCCCCGCACCAAGCAGGACTTCTCCCACGTGGAGCTGACCAAGGAGCTGATCAAGAACGACGTGCTGGTGCTGGTCAGCGGCTGCGCCCAGGTGGCCATGGCCAAGGCCGGGCTGTGCAGCCCCGACGCGGCCCATCTCTGCGGGCCGGGTCTGCGCGAGGTCTGCGAGGCGGTGGGCATCCCGCCGGTGCTGGGCCTGGGAGCCTGCGTGGACAACAGCCGCATCCTCACCGCGGCCTCGGAGATGGTCCGGGCCGGCGGTCTGGGCCAGAGCCTGGCCGACCTGCCGGCCGCCGGCTGCGCGCCGGAGTTCATGAGCGAGAAGGCCATCGCCATCGGCCAGTACTTCGTGGCCAGCGGGGTCTTCACCGTCTTTGGCGTCACCTTCCCCACCATGGCCAAGACCAAGTTCCACGAGCTATTGTTCAGCGGCCTGGAGGAGCAGGGCATGGGCAAGTGGGGCTTCGCCAAGGACCCCCACGAGATGGCCCGGATGATGCTGGAGCACATCGAGAAGAAGCGCCGCGCCCTGGGCCTGGACAAGGGCAAGGAGCGGGTGCTGATGGACATGGCCGAGCGCCGGGCCCTGGAAGTGGCCTAGCCGTTAGCGCCCTGCCGGCCTGAAAACAGCTCCGCCGCCTGGTGCGCGCCAGGCGGCGGAGTTTTCGTGGGGTCGAACTTTATTCCCGCGCCGCTCGTTCAGCCACGGCAAGGCAGGCCCAGGGGCGCGAGATTGCTTCGTCGCGCTCGCTAGGACACCTCAGTAAACAGCGCGGGGCTGCTACGGCAGCAGACCAGGTCGGCAAAGGGTCCAATCTCGCGCGACCGGTTCATGCCTCGCCGGGGGCACCCGGTTCAAGCGGCGTCGCGAGCTCTAGCCTTGGCCTGCTCCCGGGCCAGGATCTCGCGGGTCTGGGCGATCTCCTCCGGGCTGACCCCGGCCCGCAGTTCTTCCAGCCGCCGCATCACCGCCTGGAAGCGCACCCCCTCGGCGGCGCTGATCCACTCCAGTTGCAGGCGCTCGGGCCGCAGGCCCAGCTTCTCCATCTTGCGCCACATGCGTTTGACGCGCTTCTCGGTCCAATGGTTGGCGTTGATGTAGTGGCAGTCGCCGATGTGGCAGCCGGAGACCAGCACCACCGGCGCGCCGTTGGCGAAGGATCGCCAGACAAAGTCCTCCCGCACCCGCGCCGAGCACATGGTGCGGATGAGCCGGGTGTTGGCGGGATATTGCAGGCGGGAGACCCCGGCGAAGTCGGCCCCGGCGTAGGAGCACCAGTTGCAGGCGAAGATCGGGATCACCCCGGTCGGGTCGCCTTCCAACACCGCGTCCACCTGGTCGTTGATCTGGGCGTCGCTGAAGTGGTGCATGTGGATGGCGTTTTCCGGGCACTCGGCGGCGCAGGCGCCGCAGCCGGCGCAGGCCACCGGGTTGACCAGCGCTGGCTGGCCGCTTTTTTTGTCCAGGCTGATGGCATGGTAGGGGCAGACCCGGACGCAGAGGCCGCAACCGGTGCAGTCCTGGGGGCGCACCTCGGCGGTGATGGCCTCCACCAATAGCTTGCCAGGAGTCAGAAGGCGCATGGCCCGGGCGGCGGCGGCCGAGGCCTGGGTCACCGACTCCTTGATGTCCTTGGGCCCCTCGGCGCAGCCGGCGAAGAAGATGCCCTTGGTGGCCGAGTCCACCGGCTGGAGCTTGGGGTGGGCCTCCAGGTAGAAACCGTCCGAGGACCTCTGCAGCGCCAGCATCTCCTGCACGATCTTCATCCGCTCCGGGGGCTGGACCCCGGTGGCCAGCACCACCATCTCGGCCCGGTGCTCCTCCAGCTTGTTGGTGGCGGTGTTTTCCACGGTCAGGATCAGGTCGCCGGTGGCCGCGTCCTCCTTGATCTCGCCGGGCAGACCGCGCAGATACTGCACGCCCTCGCTGCGGGAGCGGCGGAAGAGGTCCTCGAAGCCCTTGCCAAAGGCGCGGATGTCGACATAGAAGACCTTCAGCTCGATCTCGGGGTAGTGCTCCCGGAGCTGAAGAGTGTTCTTGATGGTGTTCATGCAGCAGATGTTGGAGCAATAGGGGTTGCCCCGGTTCAGGCTGCGGGAGCCCACGCACTGGATGAAGGCCACCGATCTGGGCGTCCGGCGGTCGGTCAGCCGCACCACCTCGCCCCGGCTGGGGCCGCCGGCGTTGATCAGTCGCTCCAGCTCCAGGCTGGTGACCACGTTCTGAAAGCGGGTGTAGCCGTATTCGTCCAGCGCGGTGGGGTCGTAGACCTCCATGCCGGTGGCCACCACGATGGCGCCGGCCTGGACCGTGATCTCCTCGTCGCTCATGTCGAAGTCGATGCAGTGTTTCTGGCAGGCCTCGGCGCATTTGCCGCACTTGATGGGGTCGTGGCCCAGGCAGAGTTCCTTGTCCAGGATGTAGGCCCCGGGCACCGCCTGGGCGAAGGGCCGGTAGATGGCCCGGCGGGTGGAGAGGCCCTGGTTGAACTCGTCGGGCGCCAGCACCGGACAGACCGCGGCGCAGTCGCCGCAGGCGGTGCACTCGGCCTCGCGCACGAAGCGGGCCTTCTTGAGGACGCGGGCCTCGAAGTTGCCCACGTACCCGGTCACCGACGTGACTTCGCTGTTGGTCAGCAGATTTATCTTGGGATGCCGACCGGCATCCGCCATCTTAGGCCCGAGAATTCATATCGAGCAGTCCATGGTGGGATAGGTCTTGTCCAGCCGGGCCATCATGCCGCCGATGCTGGGTTCCTTCTCCACCAGGGTCACTTGGAACCCGGCGTCGGCCAGGTCCAGGGCGGCCTGGATGCCGGCCACCCCGCCGCCGATGACCAGCGCCGTTCGCGCCACTGGCGCCTGGATCTCCTGGCGCGCCATCAGGCCCCGGCTGCGGGCCACCGCCGAGCGCACCAGGTCCTTGGCCTTGTTTGTGGCCTGGCCGGGCTGGTGGGCGTGGACCCAGGAGCACTGCTCGCGCAGGTTGGCCATCTCCAGCAGGTAGGGGTTGAGCCCGGCCCCGGCCAGACAGGCCCGGAAGGTGGGCTCGTGCAGGCGGGGGGAGCAGGAGGCCACCACCACCCGGTTCAGGCCGTGTTCGGCGATGTCTGCCTGGATCAGCTTCTGCCCCGGCTCGGAGCAGCAATAGGCGTCGTCCCGGGCCACCACCACGTCGGCCAGTCCGGCGGCGTACTGGGCCACCGCGGCGCAGTCCACCACCCCGGCGATGTTCAGGCCGCAATGGCAGACATAGACCCCCACCCGGGGCTCCTGGTTGGCGTCTTGCTTGGGCATGGGCTGGTTTCCTTTCCCGAATCAGCAGCCCGCACTGAAACCGAGGCGGTCGGTCATGAACTCATGCGGCCAAGTCCCCGGCTCCCAGGGACGGGAAATGAAGAGACTGCTTCGCTCGCAATGACTGGAATTAACAGTGCCGTCTTGTAGCCTGGACCAGGCTGCAACTGGGCCTGACGGTGGCCTACGATGACGGGATAAGATTTTGTCATTGCGAGGAGCGCAGCGACGAAGCAATCTCTTTCCGCCTTGGTCAGACCCGATCGCGCCATGGTTTTCGCTCCACCCGCCGGGCTCATCAACCCCTCAGTCCCGCCGGGGCGTC
>JAIUYB010000099.1 GCA_020216625.1 Desulfarculus sp. | reverse complement strand
CATCGCCGGCCGGGTGGACCTGGACAGCCCGGCTGTCCAGCGCGCCCCGGCCACGTCCCTTGACCCTGGCTCGGACCTGGGCCAACGCCTGGTGGTGACCGAGGTTGGCCATCTTCCCCCCGCCGAACGCGCCCGGGCCCTGGCCGCCGGCCAAGCGGCCGCCGCCGGTCTCTTTCGCGCCGGCCACATCCGGGGTTGCCTGATCCTGGTCCAGGGCGAGATGGCGATTCTGGACCCGGGCGGAGGGCTGCTGCCGGGGCCCGTTCCAGGCTAATCCCGCGCCCAGCCCCCCGCGGGCCGCCCGCGCGGACGCTCAGTAGCGCAAGAAATACGAGGAGCACGCCGGAGGTCTAGCCCCCGACGCGCTCCTGGTCGCGCTTGACGGTCGGCGTAATCGCCCGACTAGTTATTGTCCTCGTCGTAAACGTTGGCGATGCAGCAAAGGAAGGTCACGTCCTCGCTGTCGCTGAGGTTGACCATGCTGTGGGGCTCCATGGTGGGGATGAAGACCGCCTCGCCCGGTCCCACTTCCTGCTCGTGCAAGGGGGCGTCGGTCTCTTGGTCGTGCCCACGGCACAGGGCCCGACCGCTGAGGATGAACATGGTCTGATAGTAGAGGTGCTTGTGAATGGGGATCTCGCCGCCGGGCCCGATCCTGAAAAAACGCAGGCCGTATTCCGGCGACTCCAGGGGGCCGGCCTGGCTCAGCCAGCGCACCGTGACCTCGCGCACCTTGAGATGCTCGCCCCGGTAGGGGAACGTCTCGATCTTCTTTTCGGTTGCGTCTTGGACCTTGAGTACCTTCACGTCGCTCTCCTTTGGCAGGGCTGGTCTGGCCAAGCTTACCGCATGAGCCGGCGCCGCGCGGAGAAAAACAACCCGAGCCCGCGCCTCGGCTCCTTCGCGTCCGCCAACGCCTCCATCAGGGCTCGATCAGTCCCTGCTGGATGGCGAACCGGCTCAGCTCGGCGTTGTTGCGCAGGTTGAGCTTTTTGAGCAACCGAAAACGGTAGGTGTCCACGGTCTTGACGCTGATGTTGTAGGCCTCGGCGATCTCGCGGTTGGTGCGCCCCAGGGCCAGGGCCCGCAGCACCTGCACCTCGCGGTTGGACAGACTCTCCAGGGGCGAGGCCCCGCCGCCCCCCCGGGCCACCCGCACCGCCAGGGCCTCGGCCACCTCCTCGCTGAGATAGCGCCCGCCAGCCTGCACCTTGCGGATGGCCCCCACCAATTGTTCCGGGGCGGAGCGCTTGGTGATGTAGCCCCGGGCCCCGGCCGCCAGGGAGCGCACCACGTACTGCTCCTCCTCGTGCATGGTCAGCACCAGCAACGGCAGATCCGGCATCTGTTCATGCAGCCGGCTGATGACCTCCAGCCCATCCAAACCGGGCATGGACAGGTCCACCACCACCACGTCCGGCCGCAGGCGCAGAGCCTCGGCGATGGCCTGGCGTCCGTCGTCGGCCTCCATCACCACCTCCATGTCCCCGGCGTCCTCGATCAGCCGGCGCAGGCCGGCCCGGACGATGCTGTGGTCGTCGGCCAATAGCACCCGGATCATGGCTTGTCCCTTTCCTCGACCGCCAGGGGCAGGCGCAGGGTCAGCGTGGTCCCCCGCCCCGGGATGGAATCGATGCGAATCTGGCCGCCCAGCAGGCCGGCCCGCTCGCGCATACCGGCCAGGCCCCAGCCTCCGCCGGCCCCCCCGCCCTCGCCGATTCCGGCCGGCGAGAACCCCCGGCCATCGTCGGCCACCCGCAGCTCCAGCCAACCCTCCCGGACGACGAGCGCCACCTCCACCCGGCTGGCCCTGGCGTGGCGGGCGATGTTGGTCAGGGCCTCCTGGGCCACGCGATAGGCGGAGATGGCGGCCAGGCCCTTGATCTCGGGCACGTCCTGATGGCTGAAGCGCACCCGCACCCCGGTGCGCTTCTCGAAATCACTGGTGTGCCATTCCAGGGCGTCCACCAGGCCCAGGTCGTCCAACACCGCCGGCCGCAGCCGGGTGGCGATGGAGCGCACCTCGGTGATGGTGCGGTCGATGAGTTGGCACATGGCCTGAGCCCGACGCGCCGCCTGCTCCTGGTCACGCCCTTCCAGCCAGCGCTGGAGCCAGACCGCGTCCATGCGCAGGGCGGTGAGCACCTGGCCCAGCTCATCGTGCAATTCGCGCGCGATGGCGGTGCGCTCCTTTTCCTGGCTGGCCAGGATCATGCCCGACAACCGGCGCAGGCTTTCCTGGGCCCGCTTGAGTTCGGTGATGTCCAGGGATACGCTCCAGATGGCCGCCACCGCCCCGTCCTCGCCCTGCACCGGAAACTTGCTGGATAGATACACGTGCGGACCGTCGGATTGCTCGATGAACTCCTCGAACTGCCGGGGCTGGCCGCTGGCCAACACCTGACCGTCGTTGTCCTGGAACTGGCGGGCCAGGCTGGGCGGGAAGACCTCGGTGTCGGAGCGCCCCCGCACCTGGTCCTGGCCCCGACCCAGGAGGTCGGCGAAGCGGGAGTTGACCAAGAGATAGCGGCCCCGGTTGTCCTTGAGATAGACCACCGCCGGGGTGTAGGCCAGGAAGCTGGTCACCTCCCGGGTGCGCTCGGCCACTTGGCGCTCCAGTTCCTTTGAATGCTGGCTGAGCTGCTCCTGGGCCTGGCGCAGCTCTCGTTCCATGCGGTTGCGCTGGGTGATGTCCAAGAGCACCGCCAGGGACCGCACGATGCCGCCTTGGGCGTCGCGCTCGGCGATGGCCGACAGGATAACCTCGACCACCTCGCCGTTTTTTTTCACGAAGCTGTAGCTCACGTCGCGCAGGACGCCGGTGCGCAGGAAATGGGGCTTATTGCGATCCAGAAGGTCGAGGCGGGATTCGGGGGCCAGAAACTCGACCAGATGGCGGCCGATGACCTCCTCGGCCCGGTAACCCAGGGCCTCGCACCAGTAGTCGCTGACGCTGACCAGGCGTCCCTCGGGATCGATGGAATGCAGCATGGCTGGGGTGTGGTGGTAAAGGGTGCGATAGCGCTCCTCGCTCTGGCGAAGTTCGCGCTCCACCCGCTGCCGGCGCATGATCTCGGCCCGGGCCTTGCGGAAAAGATAATAGACCGCCGACCCGGCCAGGGCGCAGATGGCTAGAACCAGCAAACCGGTGGTGCGGATCAAGGGCTGGAACACGCTGTCGCCGGCCAGCCGCACTTCCTGGAGGTGGATCACCCGCCAGCCGGGGTATGACTCCAGCTCCCGGTAATGCATGAAATATTGGCGGTGGGAAAGGTCTTCGAGCCGGTCCTGGCCCAGGGCGGTCAGGCCCACCCAGGGCCAGGGGCCATCGCCGAATTGGCGGGACTGGCGCAAAGCCTCCACCTCGTGCCTGCTCAAGGGGTTCAGGCTGCCAAAGAGCCAGCCCGGTTGGTTACTGCTGAATACGACGCCATAGGGGCCAGTCAGGATGGTGACGCCGTCGCTGGAGGACTGGATGATGTTTTTTTCCATCAGCGAGATGGGGGCCTTGATCACCACCACCCCCTGGGGTTCGTCCACGTCCTCGGCGAAGACCGGGTGGCTGTAATAGGCGCCGCGTTTGTGGCTGGTCATGCCCAGGGCCAGGTATTTGGAGGGGTTGCCTTGCATGGCCTCGCGGAAATAGGGACGGAAGGCGAAGTTTTCGCCCACGAAGGAGTCCGGGGAATTGCGGTTGCTGGAAGCGATGGTCAGGCCGTGGCGGTCCAGCAGATAAACCACGTCCACGTCCAGGGCGTCGCGGAACAGATCGAGGATGTAGTTGGCCTGGGCGATGATGGCGGGATCGGGCACGGCCAAAGCGCGCTGGACCTCGGGCAGTCCGGCCAAGGCCCGAACCGGCTTAAGGTTCTCGGACAGGAATCCCTCGAGCTGATTGCGGATGATCTCGGTGTGCACCACCGCCCGGCGGCGAGCCACCTCCGTCTCGGACTCGCGCAGGGAGAAGACATAGTAGAACCCGCTGACGGTGATGGAGACCATCGCCAGCAAGGCCAGGGTGAAAAGGATGGTGCGCAGCCGCATGGCCAATCCCAGGCGACCCCCCTTCCCCGCCTGGCGGCCCCTCGCCGCCCGGTCCCAGGGGGCCAGGGAGGTAATCCTAGCACCGGGTGGGGGACCAGACCAAGAACAATACAATTGTGAGGTATGACTGGACTACGCGACCGGGGGCCCAGGCGCCGAAATCTCTTGGCCCCCGGCGGCGACCCGAAGTGGGGTCAAGGTCAGGAGGTGGAGTAAAATCCGTCCGCCTGGCTCCAGATTTCCTCCCAACCCTGCGCGTCCATCTCCATATCGTCCACCCGCGGCTTTTGCCCCAAATTGCGGCTTTGGCATTGGCCGCAACTGAAGGTGTGCCAGGCGTGGCTTACCGCCACGTCCAGGCAGCTCGCATAATGCGGGCAGTAGAGATTGCGGCGGCCGAAATGACGGCTGGGGTTGCAAGACTTGTTTCCGGACATCTCCCTCTCCCTGGACCCAAGGTCTGGCCACGGCCTTGTCCGGTCTCGCGGTCAGGCGGACATTTATCTATAAGCTAATTCTCAGGGTTAATATTGCAAACGTTAATCATTATTTTTATCGTTTAAACTCCCGGCTCCAGCCCAGAAAAGGGGAGAGCCCCGCCGTGGCGGAGCTCTCCCCTGTCAGCTTGGCGATGGAGTTGGTTTGGCGCTACATGTCTTCCGTGTGCGCCGTGGCCTGGCCTTCGGACGGGGCCTGGCCCGCGGCGTCCCGGGCCAGCTTGGCCCCCAAGGCCAGGGCCTTCTTGTTCAGGGCCTCGGTGCCGGCCGGCACCCGGGCCAGCAGGGCCTTTTCCAGACCTCGCCGGCTGATGACGCCGGTGATCTCGGCGATGGCTCCCAGGGCCACCACGTTGGCCACCATGGGTTTTTTCAGCTTGTCGCGGGCCGCGGCGGTGAAGGGCAGACGCACGGCCTTGCTGCTGGGAGGATGGCTGACCAGGTCGGAGTCCACGATGATCCAGGCGTTGGGCTTCAGATCCCAGCAATAGGCGTCGGCCGCCTCCTGGGTCAGGGCCAAGAACAGGTCCACCCGGGTGCACAGGGGATAGTCGATGGCCTGGTCACTGATGATGACCTCGGCCTTGCTGGCCCCGCCCCGGGCCTCGGGACCGTAGGACTGGACCATGGCCACCTCGCGGCCGTCGTAGAGACCGGCCGCCTCGGCCAGCACCAGACCGGCCAGGAGCAGTCCCTGGCCGCCGCTGCCGGCCAGGCGGGTCTCCACCCGGCCCAGGGCTTGGGCTTGCTTCTCGCTCATTTGCCCGCCTCCCCCCGCCGGCTGGCGGCGTCGCAGATCCGATCGTAGGACTGGCCAAAGACCGGCAGGTCGCGGTCCACCAGCACGCCCAGAGGAATGCTCTCGGCCCGCTTGCCCTCCGGCAGCTCGCGCCAGCGCTCCACCCGCATGCCCTTGCGCTTGAACTCCTTCATCATGTCCACCTGGGAGCCCAGCCGGTTCTGGCGACCGAAGTTGGTGTGGCAGGGGCTTAAGACCTCCACCACCCCGAAGCCGGGCTTGGCGATGGCCTGGCCCAGGAGCTGGTCCAGTTGGGTGACATGGTAGACCGTGGAGCGGGCCACGAAGGAGGCCCCGGCGGTGGCCGAAAGCGCGCTGATGTCGAAGCTGGGCTCGCGGTGGCCATAGGGCGCGGTGGTGGCCTTGGCCCCCAGGGGGGTGGTGGGGCTGTACTGGCCTCCGGTCATGCCGTAGGTCTGGTTGTTGACGATGATGGCGGTGATGTCCAGGTTGCGACGGGCGGCGTGGATCAGGTGGTTGCCGCCGATGGCGGTGGCGTCGCCGTCGCCCATCACGGTGATGACCTTCAGCTCGGGCTTGGCCAGCTTGATGCCGGTGGCGAAGGTTAGCGCCCGGCCATGGGTGGTGTGGACGCTGTTTACATCGACGTAGACCGGCAGGCGGCCCGAGCAGCCGATGCCGCTGACCAGCACCACCTGGTTCTTGTCCAACCCGCTTTCCACCAGGGAGCGCAAAAGCGAGCCCAGAAGGATGCCCAGGCCGCAGCCGGGGCACCAGACGTGGGGGAATTTCTTGTCGTGCCGCAGCCAATCGTAGACCACGCTTCTATGCACCGGTGGCATCACTTAGCCTCCCGCAGACGGCCCAGGATCTCGTCGGGCGTGATCATGGAGCCGTCCATCTTGCCATGGCGCAACACCTGGGTGCGCCCGTCGTTGACCCGCTTCACCTCGCGGCTGATTTGGCCCATGTTCAGCTCCGGCACCAGGGCCAGACGCTTGCCGGTCAGGGCCTCCTCCACCGGGCGGCGAGGGAAGGGCCAGATGCTCATCAACTGGAGCATCCCCACCTTCAGGCCCCGCTCCCGGCCGATGCGCACCGCCGCGGCCGCGGCCCGAGCGGTGCAGCCATAGGCGATGATCACCATCTCGGCGTCGTCGAGCTGATAGGCCTTGACCCGCTCCAGGTCGGCGAAGTGGCGGCTGATCTTGCCAAAGAGCCGATTGTAGAAGGGCTCCACCTCGTCGGCGCGCCGGGTGGGGAAGCCGCGCTCGTCATGCACCAAGCCGGTGACGTGGTAGCGGTAGCCCTCGCCCAGGTTGGCCAGTTGAGGGATCAAGCTGCCGTCGGTCTTGTAGGGCACGTACCAATCGGGCGGGACGGTGGGCTGGCGGCGGTCGATGACCTCGATCTCGTGGGGCTCGGGCAGGACGACCTTCTCCCGCATGTGGGCCACCACCTCGTCGCTCAAGAGCACCACCGGGGTGCGGAAGCGCTCGGCCCAGTTGAAGGCGGTGATGGTCAGCTCGTAGCACTGGGCCACGGTGGCCGGACAGAGCACGATGGCCGGGTGGTCGCCGTGGGTGCCCCAGCGGGCCTGCTGCACGTCGCCCTGGGCCACGTTGGTGGGCAGGCCGGTGCTGGGGCCGCCGCGCATCACGTTGACCACCACCAGGGGCACCTCGGCGATGCAGGCGTAACCCAGGTTCTCCTGCATCAGGGAGAATCCCGGGCCGCTGGTGGCGGTCATGACCTTTTTGCCCGCCAGGCTGCCGCCAATGCAGCAGCCGATGGAGGCGATCTCGTCCTCCATCTGGATGAAGGGATAGCCCCGGGCCGGCATCTCGCGGCTCATGCGCTCGGTGATCTCGCTGGCCGGGGTGATGGGGTAGCCGGCGAAGAAGTTGCAGCCGGCGGCCAGGGCCCCCAGGGCGATGGCCTCGTTGCCTTGCAGGAGTTGGGCGCGGGGCTTAGCCATTGCCGTCCTCCTCGCCGCCATTGGGCTCCGGCGCCAGGCGTTCCGGGCTGGTGATGGGCGCCACCCGCGAGCCCCGCGGCGCCCCCGCCCCGGCCGGCTT
>JAIUYB010000098.1 GCA_020216625.1 Desulfarculus sp. | reverse complement strand
CCTCCACCGCCTCGTAGACCTCCAGCAAGGTGGTGGCCCGGCCACGGCCCGCCAACTGGAAGCCGCCCCGGGGGCCGCGCCGGCCGGTCACCAGCCCGGCCCGGGTCAGCCGCTGCATCACCTTGGCCAGGTGATGCCCCGAAACCCCCAGGCGCTGGGCCAGGTCCCGGCTGGCCCGAGGCTGGCCCGGGCCGCTGGCCAGCAGCGCCATGGCGTGCAGGGCCAGGGAGGCCTCCTCGGAGATGCGCAGGTTGGTGGTCATGGGCCGTTCTCCAAAACTGAATTATGGTACCAGAATACCAAAAAACCGCCGGGCGTCAACCCCAAAATGTAAAAAACCACACTCCGGGCGGCCCCTGACATAACACGCCAGAATAACAAAATAATAACTCAGGCCATCCCCCGCGGAGAGCGGCGGTGAGGTCTGGATCGGAGGGGCTGGGCCCCGACGGAGGCGGAAAATGACGGCTAGAGACTGGAGAGTTGGGCCGGCAGGTGGGTCCGGGTAAGAGCTGAGGGCCGGGATTTGGCTTCGGCGGCCGGCGGGCGGTGGCGCTGCTGTTTGATGGTGGTTTCCAGGCCGAATTTTTTGATGCGATAGCCGATCTGGCGCAGGGTCAGGCCCAGTTCCCGGGCGGCGTGGGATTGCACCCAATTGTTGCGCTCTAGGGCCGCGACCACCTCGCGCAACTCGATCTCCTCCAGGCGGGAGAGGGCGGCCTCGGCGGCGGGCAGCTCCCCGGCGGCGGGAGGATGGAGCAACAACGGACCCAGGTCGGCCAAGTCCACCACGCCCTGCCCACCTGGCAGCAACAGGCGTTCCACCAGGTTGGCCATCTCGCGCAGGTTGCCCGGCCAGGCGTAGCGCAACAGGGCCTCGCGAGCGGCGGGGGTGAAGGCCAGGCCGCGGCCGACCTCGCGCGACAGCCGCTCCACGAAATGATCCAAGAGCAGACCCAGGTCCTGGCCGCGCTCGCGCAGGGGGGGGAGGGCGATGGGGAAGACCGCCAGGCGGTAGTAAAGGTCCTCGCGCAGGCGTCCCTGGTCCACCAGACGGGCCAGGTCGCGGCTGGTGGCGGCGATGAGCCGCACGTCGGCTCGGCGCACCCCACCCGAACCGGCGGGCTCGAACTCGCGATCTTGCAGGAAACGCAAGAGCTTTGCCTGCAGGGTCAGGTTTAGCTCGTCGATGCCGTCCACAAATAGGGTGCCGCCGTCCACCTGTTCCAGGCGACCGGGATGCAACTGCTCGCCAGCTTCGCCAGGGCTGGACTCATATCCGAAAAGCTCGCGGTCCAGGGCCTCGGCTGAGGCGCCAGCGCAGGAAATCCGACCGAAGGGAAAGCCGGCGCGGGCGCTGTGCTCGTGGATGATGCGGGCCACGGTGGCGCGTCCGGTGCCGCGTTCGCCCACCAAGAGCACCGAGGCCCGGCTGGGGGCGACCTCCTCGGCCCGGCGCGGCACCCCCAGGATGGCCGGGCTGGCGCCCAACAGCAGGTAGCGGTTGTGGACCTCGGCCAGCTCGGCGCGCAGGAAACGGTTGCTGCGGCGCAACTGGGCCTCGCGCAGTCGCACCTGGCGCTCCAGACCCGCCATCTGGCCAGCCAGGGCGGCCAGCCCGGTCAAGAACTCCAGGTCGTCTTCCGGCGGCCGGGGTGGGGAGAAGACGGCGTCCAGGTAGATCAGGCCCAGGCTGGCTCCCTGCCAGGCGATGGGCGCGCCCAGCCAGGCCAGACTGGCCCGATCCAGGGAATGGGCCCCGGCCTCCTGGGCGAAGACCGGCTCGCGGCTTTGTCCGGCCAGGTAGAAGGATTGGCTGGCCCGGAGCAGACGCTGCCAGAGTTCGGGCTCCAGGTCGGGCGGGCCCGCCAGACCGGGGGGCTCCAGGCTGGCCACCAGACGGGGAGGGGCGGATTCCTGGCCGCGCAAAACCAGGCGGGCCCGGCGGGTGGCGAGATGTTGGGACAAAAGGTCCAGCAGTTGGGGGGCGGCCTGCTCCAAGCTGAGGGCTTGGCTCAACAGGCCGGCGGCCTCCAACCATACCTGACACTTGATGTCCAGGGCCCGCGCAGTCATGACCAGCAAGGGAGCAAGAAGCGTGCCCCCAACGCCGGCCGGTGGGATCGGTGGACAATGCCGGGGGGCTACAATATCAACATGCTGAAAATAAAGGCTATCGCAATGGAGTAGCCATGTGCTGGCTGGATTGGGCCCAGTTCGGAGGCCCACCGTCAGGTAGCAGAAAACCGCGGTGTGCCTACAAAATGGTAGGATTGTGGAGTTGCGCCGGGTGTTGGGTCATGCTCCGAGGAGTCGGCCCGAGGTGGGATGTCGTGGATAGAGCCGCCGGGGGGAACGGTTTGGCAATGCCGGGCAAAGTTGGAATAGCCCGCCACATATCTGAAGCCAAAGCCGGGCGATGGCCCAATCGCTGGAGGGCGGCAGGCGAAATAATCACATAATAACCTTATGTTATCTTGGTGTTTGGCCTGCGCGGTCTCTACCCATTATCTGCTTGCATGTGGCGTAGCTTCTGGTACATTGTGCAATCAGGAAAGCGGTCGGGCGAGCGCCAGCGGCTCCCGCGCGATTGCACAACGGGCTGGTCCCCCAGCCGGCCCGTGGGGACCAGGCGGGATTTCGGCGGGCGCCATGCCCGGAAGCCCCGAATCCGCCAGCGGATCTCCCCATGTCCGCGGCCCCCTTGATTTCCTAACCTCCTCTCCCCCGGCCCCGGGTACCCCCACACCCGGGGCCCTTCCTTTTTTCCCCGCCGGAGATTCCCGCCGCGCCAGGCACTGGCGGTCCCGCCCAATGGCAAGGGCGGCCGGGTTTCCCCGACCGCCCTGACGCGTCTGGCTATTCCGCGGGCTAGAAGCCAGCCTTGGCCATCATGTTGGCCAGGTCCGACACCCGGCAGGAGTATCCCCACTCGTTGTCATACCAGGATACCAGCTTCACCAAGTCGCCGTGCTGCACCTGGGTGAACTCGGCGTCCACGATGGAGGAGTGGGCGTCGCCCTTGAAGTCCATGGAGACCAACGGCTCCTCGCAGTAGCCCATGATGCCCTTGAGGGGGCCTTCGGCCGCCGCCTTGAGCAGCGCCCGCAGCTCCTCGGTGCTGGTCTTCTTGGCCACCACGGCGGTGAGGTCCACCACGCTGACCGTGGGGGTGGGCACCCGCAGGGAGTAGCCGTCCACCTTGCCCTTGAGGTCGGGCAGGACCAGGCCCACCGCCTTGGCCGCGCCGGTGGTGGTGGGGATGATGGAGCAGGCCGCCGCCCGCGCCCGGCGCAGGTCCTTGTGGGGCAGATCCAGGATGCGCTGGTCGTTGGTGTAGGAGTGGACCGTGACCATCATGCCCTTGATGATGTCCAGGTTGCGGTGGATCACCGCCGCCGGGGGGGCCAGGCAGTTGGTGGTGCAGGAGGCGTTGCTGACGATGTGGTGCTTCTTGGGGTCGTAATCCTGGTGGTTGACTCCCAGCACGAAGGTCGCGTCGACTTCCTTGCCCGGGGCGCTGATGATGACCTTCTTGGCCCCGCCCTCGATGTGCACCCCGGCCTTGGGCCCGGTGGTGAACAGGCCGGTGCTCTCGATCACCAACTCCACCCCCAGGTCGGACCAGGGCAGCTGGGCCGGGTCGCGGAAGCTTAAGCTCTTGACTTCCTTGCCGTTGATGATGAACCCGCCCTCGTGGTAGTCCACCGTGCCAGCGAAACGCCCGTAGTTGGTGTCGTACTTGAACAGGTGGGCGTTGGTGTGCACGTCGCCCAGGTCGTTGACCGCCACCACTTCGAGGCTGTCAGGATAGCGCTCCAGAATGGCTTTCAGCACTTGCCGGCCAATGCGCCCGAAACCGTTGATGCCGACGCGAACCATTTTCTCCTCCCGGGGGTCTAATTGTCGTCCAGGCGGTACTCGTGAGCAATCAAGAGATCGTAATCCTTCTTTAGGGCATGGTGCAAGCGGGCATTGTCCAGGGCGATGGCGCTCAGGTTGGCCACCGCCTCCAGGAAACGCACCTCGTCCTCGCTGAACTTGCGCTTGGTGGCGGTGTAGACCCTCAGCACTCCGATGGCTTTCTTGTCGCGCACCAAGGGCACGGCCAGCACCGAACGGATTCCCTCCTCCCGGGCCCGCTGGCCGTATTGGAAGTTGGGATCGGTTCCGGCATCGGCCAGATAGACCGCCTCGCCCTTCAGGGCCCGCTTGTCGATGCCACTTTCATTTACCAGCACCGGGCCCTTGCGTAAATACCCTTGGCTCAGGCCATGGCAGGCGCCCATGAACAGACGCTTGCGCTGAGCGCCCAGGATGCGCAGACAGGCCGCCTTGACCCCCATGGTCTCGGCCACCGCCTTGACCACCTCCCCCAACACCTGGCCGGGGTCCAGACTGGCGTTGATCACCTTGACCACCTCGTAGAGCGCCGCGAAATACTGCTTGTCCTTGTTGGGCATGACATCCTCCCTGTCTGGGGCGGCCCAGGGGCCGCGGTTGGCTTTGCGCCCGGAATGACCACAATGCCGATCAACTATCATTGTGACAAAAAGCCATGGGACCAGGGAAGGATTGTTCGGGCGGCGGCGCGGGAGGATGGGCGGGGCGGCCTGGCGGCCGCGGCCCTGGGGCGGGGCTAGGAGCGCTTGAACTCCTACTTGTCCAGGCGATGCTTGCCCATCAGCTTGTGCAACTGGCGGGTGGTGATGCCGGCGGCCTCGGCGCTGGCGTTGATGCGTCCCTTGTGGGTGGCCAGCAGCTCGCGCAGATATTGGCGCTCGGTCTGTTCCACCGCCCGGCGGCGGACCTCGGCCAGGGTCAGGCGCATGTCCGGGGTCTGGCGGGGCCCGCGCCCGTCCTGGGCGAAGAGGTCGCTGGGAAAGCCATCCGGCCCCAGCTCCTGGCTGTTCTCCAGGATGTAGGCCCGCTCCACCAGGTTCTCCATCTCGCGGATGTTGCCCGGCCAGGCGTAGCCCTCGAAGGCCTCCAGCACGTTGGGGTGCACCGAGCGGATGTTCTTGCCGTAATAGCGGTTGAGTCGCTCCAGGAAAAGATCGACGAAAAGCGGGATGTCCTCGGAGCGTTCGCGCAGGGCGGGAATTTCGATGGGAAAGACGTTCAGCCGGTAGTAAAGGTCCAGGCGGAAGCGCCCCTCGCGCACCATGCGCAACAGGTCGGAATTGGTGGCGGCGATGATGCGCACGTCAACTTCGATGCTCTTCTCGCCGCCCACCCGTTCCATGGTGCGGTCCTGGAGCACCTGCAGTAGCTTGATCTGGGCCGGGGCGCTGATGGTTCCCACCTCGTCCAGAAAGATCGTCCCGCCGTCGGCGATCTCGAACTTGCCCAGCTTGCGCCGCACCGCGCCGGTGAAGGCGCCTTTCTCGTGGCCAAAAAGCTCGCTCTCGATCAGGGTGTCGGGTATGGCGCCGCAATGGACGCTGACGAAGGGCTTGGTCTTGCGGTGGCTGTGGCGGTGGATCAGCTTGGCCAGGACCCCCTTGCCGGTGCCGGTCTCGCCGGTCAAGAGCACCGTGGAGCGGGTGGGGGCCACCGAGCGAACCTTATCGAAGGCCCGGCGCATCAGGGGGCTGTGGGTGCGCACCAGCTCCAGGCTGTCTTCCTGCCAGAAGTGGTCGCGCAGGTATTGCAGCTCCGACTGCATGCGCAGGGACTGCTCGATGCTCTCGCGCACGTGGCGGATCTCGCTGGCGTCGATGGGATAGGTCAGGTAGTCGCTGGCCCCGGCCCGCACCGCGCTCACCGCCTCGCGGATCATCTCCTGGGGGGCCATGGCCACCACGAAGGCCCCGGGGAACTTTTCGCGCAGGGTGGTCAGCGCCGGGGCGTAGTCCGGCTTGCCCTCCACCAGGGCCGCGCGGCCCAGCAGGCGCAGGTCCACGAAAAGGTATTCGTAACGTCGCTGGCCCTGGGCCCAGAGGGTCTCTGGGCTGTCGACGGTGTCCAGGCTGAACTGGTCGCCGAAGCTCTGGCGGATGGCGGTGATGGCCTCGGCCTCGTTGGCCGCGATCAGGATGCGGTTCATCGTCACGAGTCGCTCCCACCCCAGGGCGGCGGCCGGGGCTGGCATCCGGCCGCGAACTGGCATATTATATCACCCAATCGCCAAGGTTCAGCCCCGGCGGGGGCCTTCTCACAGCGCCGGTCGACGCCATCTGGCGAGGAAGCGGACTTTGGGGTCCATGGGAGCCAACATGGCTAAACAACAGGATTTCGGCCCCATGGTGCCGGCCCTGCTGATCCTGATGGGCATCTTTCTGCTCAACTTCCTGTCCCGCATCATCCTGGGGCCGATGCTGCCCACCCTGGAGCGCGACCTGGGCCTGACCCACGCCGAGGCCGGGGCCCTGTTCATCCCCATCACCCTGGGCTACTTCACCACCCTGATGGCCTCGGGCTTCATCGCCGCCCGCCTGGGCCATCGGCGCACCATCATATTCAGCGCCTGCGCGGTGGGCGGGGCCATGCTCCTGGCGGCGGCGGCCCCGGGCCTGTGGGGCCTGCGCCTGGGCATGCTGCTGTTGGGCCTGGCCGCTGGGCCCTATCTGCCCTCTGGCCTGGCCACCCTCACCGGTCTGGTCAAGCCCGAGCACTGGGGCAAGGCGGTGGCGGTGCACGAGCTGGCCCCCAACCTCTCCTTCGTGGCCGCCCCCCTGGTGGCCATGGGGCTGCTGGCCATCCTGCCCTGGCGCGGGGTGTTGGCGGTGCTGGGTCTGGCCTCCCTGGGCTGGGGGATTTTCTTCGCCCGGCGGGGCCAGGGCGGCCATTTCCCGGGGCTGGCGCCCAACCTGGGCAGTCTGTCCACCTTGGCCAAGCTACCCAGCTTCTGGATCATGATGTTCCTCTTCTGCATGGGCGTGGGCGGGTCCCTGGGGGTCTACAGCATGATGCCGCTTTACCTGGTCAGTGAACGCCACATGGACCAGGAAACGGCCAACCTCTGGGTGGCGCTGTCGCGGCTGACCGGCCTGGGGATGGCTTTCGTGGCCGGCTGGGCCAGCGACCGCCTGGGGCCCAAGCGGGCGGTGACCGGGGTGCTGGTTCTGGCCGGTCTCTCCACCCTGGGGTTGGGCATGACCAGCGGCGCCTGGTTGTTGTTCTTTCTTTTCCTCCAGCCCATGCTGGCGGTCTGCTTCTTCCCGCCGGCCTTCGCCTCGCTCTCCCGGGTGGGGCCGGCCGACTCCCGCTCGGTCACTGTCTCCCTGACCCTGCCGCCGGCTTTCCTGGCCGGTGGCGGGCTGCTGCCCACCGCCATGGGCTGGGTGGCCGAGCACCTATCCTTCGGCTGGGGCATCGGGCTTTTTGGGGCCTTGGTGCTGGCCGCCGCTCTGCTGGTGAACCGCCTGGACCTGGGTCCCCGTCCC
>JAIUYB010000097.1 GCA_020216625.1 Desulfarculus sp. | reverse complement strand
CCTAATCGTTGCGGCTTCTGCAACGTCTCCACCTATTTCGGCGCCTACGAGCGCCGCGATCCCAACCAGACCGTGGCCGACATGATCGCCTTGCAACAGCGTTACGGCATCCAAGTCTTCTACATGCTGGACTCGCTCTTAAACGGGGTCATCGACGACCTAGCCCGAGTGTTCAGGGCCAGCCAGGCGGCCCTGTACTGGGACGGCTACCTGCGGGTGGACCAGGCCGGTTGTGATGCGGAGCGGGTCCACCTCTGGCGACAAGGCGGCTTCTACCGCGCCCGCATGGGCATCGAGAGCGGAGCGCAGCATGTGCTGGACCTGATGGGCAAGACCATCACCGTGGCCCAGAGCCGCGAGGTCATCGCCAACTTGGCGGCGTCGGGGGTCAAGACCACGGCCTACATGGTCATCGGCCATCCCGGCGAATCCGAGGACGACTTTCAACGCACCCTGGATTTCGTGGAGCAGATGCAAGACGACATCTGGGAGGCCGAGTGCAACCCCTTCACCTACTTCCACACCGGCCAGCCCCACGCCGACCAGTGGGCCGACATCAACATGCTGCTTTATCCCGCCTGGGCCAAGGAGATGCTCCTGGCCCAGACCTGGGTGCTGGACTGCGACCCCTCGCGCGAGGTGATGTTCGAACGGGTCAACCGCTTCGTGGCCCTCTGCGACCAACTAGGGGTCTCCACCCCCTGGACCTTGCGCGAGGTGGACCAGGCCGACCAACGCTGGGCCCGTCTGCAACCCAACGCGGTGCCGCCTCTGATGGACTTCATTCGCGGCGACCGCTACATCGACGAGTGCAAGCGGGTTCGCCGGCTCTTCGCCGCCGCGCCCGTGGCCATGGACGACGGCGAGTTCGACTTCGCCTGAGGTGCCTCACCCGGTCCGAAAGAAAGGCGCTTGAACCATGTCCGACCCGGCCCTCAACCCCACGCCCGCCCCTGACGAGCGGGCCTATTGGTTGGCCAAGCTGGATGGTTTTTATGACAAGGTGGGTTTCGCGCCGGACCGCGAGCCAGACCACGAACCGGCCACGCCCCTGGAGTTCACCCTGGATCCCACCGCCTCGTCCCAGGTGATGAAGCTCGCCGGCGGCTCGCCGGCCAAGGTCTTCATGGTCCTGGCCGCCCTGGTGGCTGGGCTGCTCCAGCGCTACAGCGGCCGACGCGACCTGGTCATCGCCGCGCCGATCCATCGCCAACCAGAGGCTGGGCGCTTCATCAACACCGTCCTGCCCCTGCGCGTGGGCATCGGCCCCCAGACCAGCTTCAAGCAGCTCCTGGTGGACCTGCGCCAGACCATCCTGGAGGCGGTGGATCATCAGAACTATCCCCTGAACCGGCTTTATCACGACCTGGGCCTGCCGCCCCAGGCCGCTGGCTCGCCCTTGATGGACGTGGCCCTGTACCTGGAGGAAATCCACGACCCGGCCTACCTGGACCCGGCGGGGGTGGGCCTGACCTTCGGCTTCCGTTTGGCCGGCGGTGATATTGCCGGCCGCATCCTGGCCGACCCGGCGCGCTACGGCCGCGCCACCCGGGAGCGCATCGCCGGGCACTTGGTCCGTCTGGCCGGCCTGGCCCTGGCCGACCTGGACCGGTCCCTCCAGGATTTGGACCTGATCGGCGACCAGGTCAGGCGCGAATTTTTCTTCAATCACCCCGCGCCCGCGACCTCCGCCGCCACCCTGCCCGCGCTCTTCGCGGCCCAGGCCGCCGCCACTCCCGAGGCCATCGCCCTGCGTTTGGACGACCAGGCACTGACCTACGCCGATCTCAACAGCCGGGCCAACCGCCTGGCCCACCATCTGCTGGCCCTGGGCCTGACGGCCGAGGAAATCGTGGCCGTGGCCACCCACACCAGCTTCGACTTCATCGCCTCCCTCCTGGCGGTGATGAAGGCCGGCGGGGCCTACCTGCCCCTGGACCCCGGCCTGCCGCCTGAGCGCCTGGCCAGCATGGCGGCCGACGCCGGGCTCAGGTTGGCCATCTCCACCCGGCCCTGGCCAGAGGCGGCCGCTCTGGGCCTGAGCGTGATCGATCCCGGTCCACCCCAACACGATCGCGCCCTACCCCGCGACGATCCCGAGCCCCTGGCCGGACTTGGGAGTCTGGCCTACGTGATCTTCACCTCCGGCTCCACCGGCCGGCCCAAGGGAGTGCTGATCGAGCAGCGCGGCCTCGTCAATTACGCCCTCTGGCGGCGGGACGCCCAGGGTCTAGGTCACGATGCGGTGGTCTTACAATTGGTGCCCGAGGCCTTCGATGGTTTTGGGGCCAACCTTTATCCCACCCTGCTGGCCGGCGCGACCCTGGTGCTGATCAACGAGGAGCGCTGGGGCGAGGTGGCCCACATCCGTTCGGTCCTGGCCCATCGGGGCGTCACCCACTGCGCGGTGGTTCCCTCCATGTATCGCCTGCTTTTGGAAGGGGCCGCGCCCGAGGAGCTGGCCAGCCTCCGGCGGGTCACCCTGGCCGGCGAGCGCGCCCCGGCCGCCTTGCTGCGGACCAGCACCGCCCTGTCCCCCCAGGCTCAGCTGGACAACGAGTACGGCCCCACCGAGGACAGCGTCACCAGCGCCGCCTACTTTGGCATGACCCCCGCCACGGTTGGGATCATCGGCCGTCCCATCGCCGGTCACTACACTCTGGTGCTGGACGACGACCTCCATCTCAAGCCCATCGGCGAGCCCGGCGAACTATGCCTGGCCGGGGTGGGCTTGGCCCGGGGCTATCTGAACCGCCCGGAGGAAACCGCCACCCGCTTCGTGGCCAACCCTCATCATGATTACTGCCACGGCGCGCGGCGGCTCTACCGCACCGGGGACCTGGCCCGCTGGCTGCCGGACGGCAACCTGGAACTGCTGGGCCGCCTGGACCAGCAGGTGCAAGTGCATGGTTTCCGGGTGGAGCCCCAGGAGATCGAGGCGCGGCTGCTGGCCCATCCTCGGGTGCGCCAGGCCGCGGTGGCGGCCCGGACCGACGACCAGGGCCAGACCGCGCTCTGGGCCTGGTTGGCGTCCGAGGGCGAGCTCGACCCCGAAGACCTGCGCCGTCATCTGTTGGCCAGCCTGCCGGAATACATGCTGCCCTCGGTCTTCCTGACCGCCCCGGCCCTGCCTCTCAACCGGAATGGCAAGCTTGACCGCGCCGGCCTGGAGAGCCTGGAGGCCGTCCGTCTGGGAGCCGGGGCTTACCAGGCCCCCCGTGACGCCCGGGAGGCGACTCTGGCCCGAATCTGGGCCGACAAGCTGGGTCTGGAGCGGGTGGGAGTGCATGACAACTACTTCAATCTGGGCGGTGATTCGGTCAAGGCCATCAGCCTGCTGGCGGCGATCAACCGCGAGCTGGAATGCGCCCTGAAGATACCCGACCTCTATGAGCACAAGACCGTGGCCGAGCTGGCCCGGCGCATCGGCCAGTTCCAGGACGTTCCCCAGGCCCGACCCACCCAGGGGGCGGAGGACGCGGTGGCGGCCCTGCGCCAGAGGATATTGGGACGATGATCCCAGGGGTGACAGAAATCGAGGCCCGGCTCGCGGGCGCCGAAGACCTCTACCCCATGAGCGACATCGAGCTGGGGATGGTCTATCATTCTTTGGAGGACCCTGGCCTCTACCACAGCCAGATGCTCATCCCCCTGCGCGATCCGACCTTCGATCTTGAGCGCCTGCGCCAGGCCCTGCGCCTGCTGGCCGGCAAACACCCCATCCTGCGCACCGGCCTCAACCCCACCGGTTTCGAAGAGCCGATCCAGATCGTCTACCGCCAGGTGGAGCCGGACCTGCTCTACGAGGACCTGGGCCACCTCAATCAGTCCGCCCAGGAGCAACGCCTGCGGGCGTTCCTGGCCGAGGATTTGGCCAGCCCCTTCGTCTTCCACCAGCCTCCACTGTGGCGGGTGCGGGTCTTCAGCTTGGATGGCGCCAACCATTGCCTGGCCTGGGTCATGCACCACGCCATCACCGACGGTTGGAGCACCGCCTGCCTGGTTACTGAATTGCGCGAAATCTACCAACGCCTGGCGTGGGAACCAGGCTTCGCGCCCGCTCCCCTGGCCTGCACCTATCGCGACTTCGTGGTCCAGGAGCTGGTGGACAAGCGCGATCCGCAAAGCCTGGCTTTCTGGCGGCGCGAAATGACCGACAGCCCCAGGTTGGTGTTGGAGCGCAAGCCATATAAAGCCCTGGGCGCTTCCCCGTCTGGATTGCATCGCCATGAACTGGGCCCAGACCTCTTGGCCGAGTTGAAGCTGACCGCCATGCGCCACGAGTTGGACCTCAAGAGCCTGTGCTTCACCGCCTATGCCTGGCTGTTGCGGATGCTCGCCATGGACGATGAGATCGTCTGCGGTCTGGTGACCAACACCCGTCCTCTGTGCCAAGATGGCGAACGCCTGGCCGGATGCTTCCTCAACACCATCCCGGTGCGCCTGGCCCTGCCCGCGGGCCAGACCTGGCGAGAGAACGCCCGCCGGGTGGCGGCCAAGCTCAGCCAACTAAAACGCTACGAACGGGTTCCGCTGCGGGAGATCGCCCGCGCCGCCGGCGTGCGGGGCGAGCAGGGCAACCCTTTCTTCGACGTCATCTTCAACTTCGTCAATTTCCATGTCCTGGAGGGAGTTCCGGTCCAGGAGCGGACAATGCGCTTCCACATCGAGGGCCACGCCGCCACCAACACCTGGCTGGATTTCACGGTCAGCACCACCCTGGACTCATTCTCCCTGGAGATCATTCATCGCCAGGACGTCTTTGACGTTGATGATATCAAGCGCCTCTGCGGTTATTACGAGACGATCCTTCAACGCCTGGCGCGCGAGCCGCAGACCGTGGCCCGCAAGCTCGACCTTTTGCCCGAGGCCGAACGGCGGCGTCTGCTGGTCGAGTTCAACGCCACCGACCATCCCCACCCTGAAACCCGCCAAACCTTGGCCGCGCTTTTCGAGGAGCAAGTCACCCGCGCCCCTCACGCGCCCGCCGCGCGTTTCGGGGACGAAGTCCTGACCTACGCCGAATTGAACCAGCGGGCCAACGCCATGGCGAAACGCCTAAAGGATCTCGGCCTAGGGCCCGACAAGGTGGCAGCCCTGATGCTGCGACGGAGTCTGGCCATGCCGGTGGCCATCTGGGGGGTGCTGAAGGCCGGTGGGGCCTATCTGCCCATCGACCCCGCCTACCCGGTCGCCCGCGTAGACTACATGCTGGGCGACAGCGGCGCGGCGGTGCTTATCACCAGCACCGACCTGGCGCCACAAGCTCGCGGCCAGGGCCGTCCGCCCCTGGTCCTGGCCGACGACCAGGCCCTGGCCGACGCTTCCATCGACAATCCACCGCCGGTGAACCGACCGGGGGACCTGGCCTACATCATCTACACCTCCGGCTCCACCGGTCAGCCCAAGGGGGCCATGATCGAGCACCGCGCTCTGATCAACCGGGTCAAGTGGATGCAACGGCGCTATCCCATCGGACCTGGCGACGTGATCCTGCAAAAGACGCCCTACACCTTCGACGTCTCGGTCTGGGAGCAGGTTTGGTGGGCGCTCGAAGGAGCCCAGGTCTGCTTCCTGGCTCCAGGTGCCGAGAAGGATCCCCAGGCGATCATCGACGCCGTGGCTGTGGCCGGGGTGACGGTGATGCACTTCGTGCCCTCCATGCTCCAGGCCTTCCTGGGCTTCCTGGCCGCCGACCCCGCGCGCCACCTGCCCCGCCTGGCCAGCCTGCGCCAGATCTTCGCCAGCGGCGAGGCCCTGACCCCGGCCCAGGTCAACCAGTGCAACCGCCTGCTTTATGACCACCATGGCGTTAGCCTGGCCAACCTCTACGGCCCCACCGAGGCGGCCATCGACGTCACCTGGTTCGACTGCGAAAGCGCCGCCGACCTGGACGCGGTGCCCATCGGCCGGCCCATCGACAACATCCACCTGCATGTCCTGGACCGCGCCGGCGAGCTGCAACCTCCGGGGATCTCCGGGGAGCTGTGCATCTCTGGCATCGGTCTGGCCCGGGGTTATCTCAACAACCCGGCGCTCACGTCCGAAAAGTTCGTGGCCAACCCCCTGGCCGAACCAGGACCAGACCAGGCCTTCGCCCGCGTCTACCGCACCGGTGATTTGGCCCGCTGGCGAGATGATGGCAACCTGGAGTTCCTGGGCCGCCTGGATCATCAGGTCAAGATTCGCGGCCTGCGCATCGAGCCTGGGGAGATCGAAAGCCGCCTGGCCGAGTTCCCGCCGGTGGGCCAATGCCTGGTGACGACGGTGGGTGCGACCGGCGCGCCCCAACTGGCGGCCTACATCGTCCCCGACCCGCTGACCGCGCCCCTGGCGTTGCGTCTCTTGGAACTTGATTCCGACGGTGGCGCGGACGGGCGGGAGCGGATGGCGCTGCCCAACGGTCTTCCGGTCTACATGATCAATCGCCGGGAAACCGAATTCATGTTCGACGAGGTATTCCGCCAGCGCTGCTACCACTGGCCCGAGCTTTCCCTGCCGGAGGATGCGGTGGTGCTGGACATCGGGGCCAACCTGGGTCTCTTCTCGCTCTGGCTGGGCCGGCTCCGCCCTGGCGCTCGCTTCCTGGCCTGCGAACCCATCCCGGAGCTGCACGCCCTCCTAGCCCTGAACTGCCGTCTGCACGGACTCGGCGCCCAGGCCCTTAACCTGGGACTGGGCGCAGCAGATGCTGTGGTGGAGTTTCATTACCACCCCCAGGCCACCATCCTCTCCAGCGCCCATCCCGATCCGGAGCGGGAATTGGCCGCGGTGCGGTCCTTCCTGGGCGACGAGGTCTCCCGCCGCGACGCGAACCATCGCGCCACTCTGGATCAAGTGCTGGCCCACCGTCTACATGGCCATACCGTGTCCTGCCGGGTCAGGCCCTTGTCTGCGGTCATGGCCGAGGCCGGCCTGAGCCGGGTGGACCTGCTCAAGATCGATGTGGAGCGGGCCGAGCTGGAGGTGTTAGCCGGAATCGCCGAGACGGACTGGCCCCGGATCGGACAGATCGTGATGGAGGTCCACGAACAAGGCGACCGCTTGGAGCGGGTGGTGGGCCTGATCCGGTCTCACGGCTTCCGGGTGTCGATACGGCGCGATGATGGCCTGGCCGGGGCGGGGTTGCGCAACCTTTTCGCCCAGCGCCCGGACTGGCGGGCGTCAACCCCGGCCGCTGATCTCTCCATTACCGAGCTGGAGCGTCTGGCCCGTGGACCGTTGGAGACCTGGCCCACCCCCGAGGCCATCCTGCGCGAAGCCCGGTCCCACCTCGACGCAACCCTGCCAGACTATATGGTGCCGTCCCATTTCGTCCCGCTTTCACGCTTCCCTCTCACTGGCAGCGGCAAGATCGACCGCAAGTCCCTGCCCCTCCCGGCCGGACCATCGCAGGTCGGCATGGTGGGGCAGGGTCCGCGCGACGCGCTGGAGCATAGCCTGGCCCA
>JAIUYB010000096.1 GCA_020216625.1 Desulfarculus sp. | reverse complement strand
CCTTGAGCATGGTCGGGGGCAGGGCGGCCAGCAGGGGGGCCAGGTCGCTCAGGGCGCGGCGGGGAGCCTGGCCCCCCAGGGGCAGCAGGGCGTCGCCGGCCCAGTCCAGGTCCAGGTCCAGGAGCAGGGTCCGGCCCCGCGTCTCGCGCAGGAGAGCGATGGCGAAGTTGGCGGCGAAAAAACTCCGTCCCACGCCGCCCTTGGCGCTGATCACCGGTAACACCGCCGCTCTCATGCCCGCCGCCACTCCCACGCGGCGGCCATCCCATGGAATGCGTCCACTAGCGCTTGTACTCCTGGTAGGCCTCGAACTTGTCCTCTACTTGGTTCTTCAGGTCGCGGTGGGCCTCGCGCGCGCCGGAGCGCAGCACCGCCGGGGTGACGAAGACCACGAACTGGCTGGCCTTCTTCTGGAACTCCTCGGAGGTGTAGAGTTGGAACAAGGCCCCAGAGGCCCCGCTGGGCAGGGTGTCGAAAAGCTTGGTGGCGCGGTTGGTGACCAGCCCGCCCACCGCCACGCTGTCGCCGGACTTGCAATACTGCACCGTGGCCACCCGGCTCTTGGTGAAGTTGAAGGCCCCGCCGGACTGGGCCTCGGTGGGCGCGCTGACGATCACCTCCAGTTTCAGGGAGACGTTGTCGCCGTCGCTGATGGGCAGCACGTTCAGGAAGACGCCGTATTCCTTGTAGTTGATGGTGGAGGCCCCGGAGGACTGGCTGACCGGGATGGCGATCTCGCCCCCGCTCTGGAAGGCGGCCAGGTCGCCGGAGCGCACGCTCATGCTGCTGGTCTCCAGGATGCGGGCCCCGCCGATCTCCTTGGCCCGGGTCAGCTTGGGAAAGAGGTTGCTGATGGTGCCCACGATGGAGCCCACGAAGCCCTCGCCGGTGCCGATGGGCTGGGTGCCGGTGACCTGGTTGCCGCTATCGGAGGCCATGGGCAGCCAGGAGATGCCCCAGCCGTCAATGGTGGCGTTGTTGACCTCCATGAAGTTGGCCGTCACCTGGATCATCTCGCCGAAGCCGGGACGCAGGTCGGCGGCCTGGACCTGGAGCAGGTTCTGCACCTCGGGGTAGTAGAGCTTGGCCAGGGCATCCAGGCGTTCAGCCTGCTCCTTGCCGTAGACAACGCCCTCCAGCACGATCTTCTGCCCCACCGGCCTCACCTTGACGTTTTGGTCGGCCACGTGCTGCCGGATGGTCTCGGCGATGACGTTCAGGGCCAGGGGCGAGAGGGTGACCATCTTGATCACCTGGGGAGAGTCGCCCAGCACCTGGTTGAGCAGGTTCATCTGGCGGGGGGTGTCCACCTCGCCCTCGATGACCAGGCGGTCCCCGGCCACCCGGAAGCGCAGGTTGGGCGCGCGGCCGACCACGGCCTGGATCTCCCTGGCGTAGGCCTGGAGGTCCTTGATCAGGACCGTGATGCCGATCACGTCCCGCTGCTTGCCCTCGGCGTCCCAGACGATCAGGTTGGTGGAGCCGCCGCGCTTGCCGTTGAGCAGGACCTCGGCCCCGGCGGGATCGTTCTTCTGCACCAGGTAGTCGGCCACCGTGGGGTCGCCCACCGCCAGCTTGGAGAACTGGTAGGGCAGAGAAAGGGTGGTGGATTCGCCCAGGAAGATCTTGAGCGGCTGCGCGCCCATGGTCAGGCCGGCACAGGCCAGCACCGCCAGCACCACCGCCCCGCAGGTGATAATCGCCCGCCTAGCCCTCATCGCCAAACCTCCCTCTCGCGCGGCCCGCCTGGCCCACCTGGCCAGGATCCGCCGCAAGGCATGTGCGTTTAGTTCCATCCTCGGCCGCCCTCCCCGCCGGAGGGCGGGCCAGGCGCGGGGGTTATCCTCATCGGTTCTGCTCGCTGCCGCGGATTTCGCGCCAGTTGGGCTGGAACATGACCCGCTCCCGCACCCCCAGGAGGGTTTCCAGGGAGACCGGGGCCAGGGGCGCGGTCTCGCGTCCCTCAAAGAGCGAGCGCAGGACCAGGCTGAGCTGGCCCGAAGCCTGGGCCACCACCAGGCCCTGGGCCTGGCCCGGGTCCAGGGCCAGGGTCACGGTGCGCACCGCCTCGGTTCGGCCCAGGCCGCCGATGCCCGAGGGCAGGCCGGAGAGCCCCTCGCGCTTCTCGCGCTCGGCCTGGGTGAGGGCCCGGGCGGCCTCGCTCTCCAGGCCCAGGGTCTGCCCCACCGCCAGCACCAGGACGTTCTGGAAAATGGTGAAGGTCTTCTGGTTGCTCTGCTTGAGGTCGCCAAACTCGAAGGTGCCCATCACGTCCACGAAGTTGCCGGGCTGGATCAACCCGGCCAGGCCCGAGACGTCGTTGACCGACAGCGTCACCCCGCGCAGACCCTTGGGTACCTTGATGGCCAGGCCGGTCTCCACGCCGTAGGCCACCAGCTTGGTGCCCAGCACCTGCTCGCCCTTGAGCATCGGGGTGTTGGTCACCTGGTTGTGGGCCTCCTTGACCGCGGTCAGGGCCCCGGGCTGAAGGTACTGGCGCGGCACCTGGCGCACCTCCACCACGGCCTCGTCCAGGCGGGTCAGGCGGGGGAGATCCTGCTTGGCCACCAGCACCGGCACCGGCTCGGCCATCAGGCCCAGGGCCTTCTCGCGCTGGCTGATATATTGGAAGGTGAGCAGCAGGGCCACCAGGCCCAGGGCCAGGGGGATGATGATGCCTTTCTTTCCGGCCAGGAATGATTGCGCCACGCTATCTAAACCTCCTAGCGTCCCGCCGCCCCTGGCTCACTCGATGGGCCCCAGGGCGGTGGTCATGAGATCGATGGTCCGCCGGCCGCTGCCCAGGCCGTAGACCAGGCTGTCGGGGAAGGCCGGGAACATCCAATAAAAGGCGTTCTCCCCCTTGCCGGCGTAGGACCCGCCAAAGACCGCCAGGCGGCGGCGCACGGTGTAGTGCCCTGGCGTCCCGCCCTCCTGGAAATGCCCCAGGGCCATCTCCACCCCGGGCAGGGCTTGCTGGCTCTTCTGCACCGTCGCCACCCGGTAGGCGAAGCGCTTCTTCTGGTCAAGTTTATGGATGTCGTTGGAGGCCTGATAGGGAGCCGCCGCCATGACATAGGCCGCCAGGTCGGAGATGAAGAAGAGCTGGGCCATGATCACCAGCAGCAGGACCAGCGCCGTCACCGCGAACATGGTCTCCACCACCGCCTGGCCGCGCCGGTCGCGGCCCAAGTCCGCCAACCTCCGCGCCGTCTGTCGTGGCCATGTCCGCCGCTGCGCCATTCACCCCGCCTTTAGTGACTGTACTTGCCTTTGTAGGGATAAAAGGGGATGTCGTATTTGAAACGGCTGTCCACCGGCGCGAAACGGGCGATGTAATCCGGCTTGCAGTCCTCGATGTTGCCGCCGGTGGGCATGGCCAGGCTGGCGGCCATGATGGTGGGCAGGCGCACATCGAAACCCAGGTCCGGCAGGTTGGCGAAGACCTTCACCGGCTCGCGCCAGACCAGCACCCGGTAGTAGGTCACGGTCTCCGAGTCCCGGGTCAGGTAGCTGTCCCAGACCGCCAGTCCAGCCGCGGGGATGCCCACCGCCGAAGAAGGAGTGATGGGCATCAGGCGGAAGGGCACGAAGCTTATGGCCGCTTGCTGGCAGCAGATCATGGGCACGATGTGGGTGTAGGCCTGGAATTCCTGGCCGCGATGCTCCAGGGCGGTGAGGCGCAGCCCCGGGTAGACCGGCCCCACCAAGGGGACCATGCGGAAGGGACGCGAGCCGCCGTGTTCGCGGTTGTGCCACTCCAGCACCCGATAGGCCACCACATGGGCCATGCCGGCGTAGATGGTGCTGGCCCCCTGGGCCATGGTGTTGCAGACGCTCATGAAATTGGTGAAGAAGCTCACCAGGTTCTGGGCGGTTCCCGCGTTGACCCAGGTGCCGGCCACCAGCCAGCGCTTGAGGTCGCGCTCCAGGGCCTTGTACTCCATGTTGATGTCGGCGATCTCGTTGAGCCCGGCCGCCTGGACGTTGGCCGCCGACAGGGCCGCCATGTCGGCCACGCTCTGGGCCAGGATTTTGTCGTGCACCAGTTGACCCAGATTGACCATGAAGGCCAGGAAGCAGATCAGCACCATGGCCGCCAGGGCCACGAAGATGGTGGTCTGGCCGCGCTGGTCGCCAGCCAGCCGCCGCGTCCAGGCGGGCCTATGTCCACCCTGGCGGTTCATTGGGGCTGGTTGTCTCCGCTGAATTTCGGCTCGCGGCCCAGGAAGGTCTCCCGGGTCAGCCAAACCCGGTCGCTGTCGGCGAACAACGCCTTGATGGGGAAGCTCTCCCGCACCTCTACGCTCACTCGAACACCCCGTTCGTCCAAGGTTTCCACCTTCACCTGTCCGGTGCGCCCCGGCACCCAGGCCGCGGCCGCGCGGGCGGCGCGGTCGTGGTCGGCGTGGGACAGATAGGCCCGCGCGCCGATGAACGAGGCGTAGCGCACCAATAGCAGCTCGCTGCCCAAAAAGGCCACCGACAGCACCACCAGCACCACCAGCAGGCTGACCACCATCATCAGCATGAATTCGACCGTGGCCTGGCCCCGGCGATCCCGGAACAGGAGCCTGGCTCCACGCGCCGCGCTGGTCCGCGCCGCCGCCATGGCTAGCGCGCCCCCAGGCCGGGCCAGAGATCGAAGAACCGGGCCCAGACCGCGCCGCCGGCCAGGCAGACCGCCATGGGAATACCCGGCAGGCCCAGGTCGCGCGGCGGCTCGGGTTTGAGCCCGGACACCACCAACCCGCGCACGAGCCGCCATAGGTTGGCTAGGCCCGGGCCCAGGCGGCCACCCAGGGTCATCAGCGCCAGGGCCCACAGTCCGCCCAGCAGGCAACCGTAGGCCGCTGTTTTCAAGGCGAAAACCGGACCGGCCAGGGAGCCGACGGCGGCCATCAGCTTGACGTCGCCACCACCCATGGCGCCCAGGAGATAGGGCGGCAGGAAGATGGCCCCGCCCACCACCAGGCCCGCCCCGGCCAGGAGCAGGCCCCAGGGACCGCCCGCCCACCAGCCCAGACCCAGGCCCAACAAGGCCGCCGGCAGGCTGACCCAGTTGTAGATAAGCCCGCGCCAAAGGTCGGTGGCGGCGCTGATGGACAAGAGTGCCGCCAGGACGATCTCCGGGGCCGTGAACATGGCGGTTCGCCGGCTTACTTGGACTTGAAGCCCTGGCTCAGAGTGTCCTTGATGTTTTTGGCCATGGTCTGGACCCCTTCCTTGAAGGGATCGATGAACACGTAGGCTGCGGCCAGGATGGCCGCCACGATGACCCCGATGATGAGCATGTACTCGGTGGTGGTCTGGCCCCGTTGGTCGCCGGCGAGACGTCTTAGGAAACGCATATGCCACCCCGCAGTGCCGGTTGGGTTGCCCGCTTCAGGGAGACGATTCCAGGGGCTGGGTGTGTCTCCGCTAGGTAACGAAAAAAAAGTGCACGATGAAACCGAAGCGCCAAAGTCCTGGGCTCTTCTTCGCCCCCGGTGGAGGACGAAGTGGGGCATGCTGGAGTGAGGCAGATTCGGGGCCGCGGCGGGCGGTTTTTGACCATTCGCCCATATCCGCAAGGCCTTTTCTGCTCCCGCTTACCGAGTAGCATGCCTAGGTAATTGGAGTCAAGCCGCGAAATGCCGTATAGTTATATATATTAGCTCCTTTTTGCTATTCACCCCGAGGAGGCGGGGCGCGGCTGGTCAGGCCAGTGGAAACACCAGCCAACCATGTGGAATGGCTTGTACTGAGTTCCAATCAAGGTTACATTGTAGCCATTAGACCGATCTCTGCGAGGCGATTGAACAACCCCAAAAGGCTATGGAGTCCCCATGTCCCCGCATTTCGACCAGTTCAAAGGCACCGATCGCTATATCGTCTCCCCCGCCCTGCGCGACGTGGTCAATGTCGCCATCAGCCTGGGCCGGCCGCTGCTGGTCAAGGGCGAGCCTGGCACCGGCAAGACCCTCTTGGCCCACAACATCGCCCGCGGCCTGAACAAGGAGCTGTTGATCTGGAACGTCAAGTCCACCACCAAGGCCAAGGACGGGCTATATGTTTACGACACCGTCCAGCGCCTCAACGACAGCCGTTTCGGCACCGGCGACGTCAGCGACATCAAGCGCTACATCCACCTGGGCCAGTTGGGCCGCGCCTTCACGGCCCCGGAGCAGGTGGTGCTGTTGATCGACGAGGTGGACAAGGCCGACCTGGAGTTCCCCAACGACCTGCTCAACGAGCTGGACGAGATGAGCTTCTACATCCCCGAGACGGACGAGACCATCTCGGCCCGCCAGCGGCCCATCGTGGTCATCACCTCCAACTCGGAAAAAGAGCTGCCCGACGCCTTCCTGCGCCGCTGCGTCTTCCACTACATCGACTTTCCGGATCAGAGCCTGATGCAGGACATCGTGCATGTGCACTTCCCCAACCTGGAGAAGCGCCTGCTCAAGGAGGTCCTGACCCGTTTCTATTGGCTGCGCGAGGTGGAGGGCTTCCGCAAGAAGCCCTCCACCAGCGAACTGCTGGACTGGATCGCGGCCCTGATCGCCGGCGGCATCGATCCCGAGAAGGTGGCCAAGGAGCTGCCCTTTGCCGGCGCCCTGATCAAGAAAGAACAGGACGTGGAGTTGTTGCAGGCCGCGTTGGAGCGCGGCGGCAAGGGCTCCCCCCTGGGCCTGAGGAGTCGCTTCTAGGCGCTCAACCCTAAGCCCACGAATAGCGAGGAAGCCATGGCAGCCCAAAAGACTCGCCGGAAAGCCCTGAGTCTGAAAACCCAGATCATGTTTTTCCCGATTCTTTTCCTGGTGGGCTACGGGATATTCGTGGCGGCCAGCTATCTCTTTGACGCCTCGTTGCGCGCCAACGTGGTGCTGCCCAGCATGGAGCGCCAGATCCTGGAGGATCACAAGGTCGCCCTCAAGGCCCTGGTCGAGGCCGAGGCCATCGCCTTGGGCGAGGTGGTCAAGGGCTTGTCCAGCCGGGAGGAAAAGCTGGCCGCCGTGGTGAAGCAGACCGACCCCATCCGCTTTTTTGACGACGGGTCGGGGTATTTCTTCACCTATGACCTGGCCGGCATCCGCATCAACGTGCCAACCGGCAAGGGCGACAACGGCAAAAACTTCATGGAGGCCAAGGACAAGAAGGGCATCCCCTTCGTGGCCGAGTTCATCAAAGTCGCCAAGGCCGGCGGCGGTTTCGTGGAATACTACTTCGACAAGCCCGGCAAGGGCGTCCAGCCCAAGTTGAGCTATGCCAAGGTCGTGCCGGGCACCGATTTCCTGGTGGGCACCGGGGTCTACATCGACAACGTCCAGGAGGAGAGCGCCAATCTGCTCAAGCGCCTGGACGAGGCCGACCGGGGCATGATGATCTACAAGATCCTGCTGTTCGGCGTGATCCTCCTGGTGGTTTTCGTCATCAGCTTCCTGATCGCCCGCCGGGTTACCGGTTCGGC
>JAIUYB010000095.1 GCA_020216625.1 Desulfarculus sp. | reverse complement strand
GCCCGGGTCTTGATGGTTTCGGCCATCTTGCTCTCGGCGAACTTGTGTTGGCGGTCCAGATCCTTCTGCATGGCGGTCAGGGCCTGGTGCCAGGTGTAGAGCACCAGGCGATGGTCGGCGCCATACTTCTGGGAGACCTTATCGCCCTGGTTGTGGTACATGGCGTCGGAGTCGGCCAGGACGGTCTCAAAGATCTTGCCCAATCCGCCGCTGACCTTGACCTTGGCCCCATCTGACTGAACCTGGGCCCCGCTGGCGCTGAAAAGCTTGACCGCCAATTCGGCCTGCTTGGCGTCCTTCAGAGCCAGGCCCACCTCCACTTGGTTGCCCTGGTATTTTTCGGCGTCCTTTTGCACCTTGGGGATGTAGTAGGCCGAGCCCTTGGAGATGGTGTTGTAGAGGTTGTCCAGGTAGTTGAGACCGTTCTGGGCGTTGCCGTGCTGGTCCTTGCCGTAGAGCGGCATGAAGATCAGGATGAAGACCACCACGAAGGCGACCATCAGGATCAGGCCGGAGACGAGTTTCTTGCCCTGGGTGGCCATCAGTGCACCTCCCCCCTGAGCTTATTGATGTTCATGACAAAGGTTCCGATGACCCAGACCGCGAAGATGCCGATCACCACGAAGAAGGCCCAGATGCCGATGTTGTCCAGAATCTTGGCGGTGTCCTTGGCGATGTCGATGAACTCCATGTCCCCCAGCTTGCCCGGCAGGGCGAAGATCCGGTTGACGAAACCGGCCAGGACCGCCATGGCGTAGAACCCGCGGATGTAGATGCCCGGCACCACCTTGGTGACCATGGCCCCGATCTGGATGCCCAACAGCGAGCCCAGGAGCATGCCCATGGCCAGGGTGTAGAAGATGAAGCCATAGATGGCGTACTGGGTGATGGCGGCGTAACCGGCGGTGAAGACGATCTGGAAGATGTCGGTGCCCACCGTGGTCATGGAGCTGACGCCCAGTACGTAGACGAAGATGGGGAAGGTGAGGAAGCCGCCGCCCACGCCCATGATGGCCGCGGCGAAGCCCACCAAAAAGCCGCTGCCCACCAGGAAGACCCAGGAGATCTGGCGACCGCCGGGGATCAGACCCTGGTCGAAGGAGACCATGGGCGGGACCTTGATGGCCTGGAGCTTCTTGGGCAGGCCGCCCAGCTCCGCGCCCTCGCTCTTGCCGTCGCCGCCGTGGAAGTCCTGCTTGCCGCTCTTCTGGGCCTTCAGGAAGTCCAGCAGGGCGTAGAGGCCCAGGAAGCCCAGCATCAGCACGTAGATGGTGGTGATGAAGGCGTCGGAGAGCACCGGGTTGAGTTCATACAGGGTGCGGTTGATCACGCCGCCGGAGGTGGCCCCGCCGATGGCGCCCACCAGGAAGACCAGGGCCAGGGAGACCGAGACGTTGCCCAGCTTGCGATGGATCACGGTGCCCATGATGGCCTTGGCGAAGATGTGGAACAGGTCGGTGCCCACCGCCAGGATGCCCTTGATGCCCGCGCTCATCAGGGCCGGGGCGATGATGAAGCCGCCGCCGGCGCCGATGCAGCCGGTGATGAGCCCCGCGCCCAGACCGATGGCGATGGAGGCCAGGAAGATGCCGGTGGTGTAGAAAGCGGGGCTATAGGCCTTTTTCCCGCCGATGAACTGGGGGATGGCGTCGCCCAGCTGGTCGGCGAAGGCCACCCCGCCCAGAATGATTGGCACCAGCAGCAAGCCCAGGATGGCCAGGCGCTTTTTATCGCCCAGGATGGTCCTGGACGTCTCCAGCTCCCACTGGGCGTGGGCGCGGCTGGCCGCCATCAGGAATTGTCCGCATTGTCTTGCCAAGCCCATGTTTATTGTCCCTCCACTCCTCTAGTCCGATGCCTGGTTGTCTCTTTGGGGGGCGCGCGCATCCCACCGTGCGCGTCCCCGGCTATGGTTGGCCGGGTCCTCGGGCCCGGCTGGTTTTCGCTCGCCTCCTAGTCTGGCCGGCGGCCCAGGGAGGCGTGGATCTGGGCCAGCAGGGTGTCCAGATCGCAGGGTTTGACCAGATAATCGAAGGCCCCCAGGGCGATGCCGCTGACCGCGGAATCAACGGTGGCGTGGCCGGTGAGCATGATCACCTTGACCCCGGGAAACCTTTCCCGGATCTGGGACAGGGTGGTCAGTCCGTCCATTTGGGGCATTTTCTGGTCCAGAACCACCACGTCGCTGGGCTCCTCCTGGAGCATCGCCAAGGCCTCCCGCCCGCCAGGGGCCAGGCGCACTTTCAGGCCGCGCCGGGCCAAGCGTTTGCCCATGGCCTCCAGAAAGCCCTGTTCGTCGTCCACCAACAGCACCTTGATCTCGTCCATGCGCCTCAAGCCTCCCCCGGTCAGATTGTCCACCGCCTTTGGCTCCGCAGGCGGGATGTGGTTTGCCGGCCCTGGGAGCGGTAGGCCATGGGGAGCACGCCCCGACGCACGCATGCGCGCCTGTCGCACCATACGGTCGGGCGAGTCGGGGACTCGGTGAACGGGAAGGCCGGTGGCTCAACTGTTGCCATATGAAACCTAAGCCTTGCAATTCGCAACTAAACGGTGTCGCATTGTGATGTATTCCACAATCATTTTGCAAGTCCCATTTCACGCGCCAATGGGGTGGCGCTTGACCGCGGGCGGTTCATCCTCAGGCCACGGCCGTCTGGCGCGCCTTGGCGATCACCGCCGCTCGCAGTTTCTCCAGGGACTCGGGCACCCTGACCTTGCACAGGAATCCGTCCGCGCCGCCGCGCCGGGCCAGGCGTTCGTAGTTGGGGCCTTCCTCCAGGTCCATCAGCACCACGTAGAGCCCGGGCAGCGCCTGACGCAGATCCGGCAGGGTCTCTGGGGCGAGGCGGCCGGCGGAGTGGGTGTCCAGCAGCAGCAGGTCGGGGATCAGGCGCTGGACCTCGGCCTTCAGGTCGGCGTCGCGGTCCAGGTAGCCCACCACCTTGAACCCCTCGCTCAAACCCAGGAGCCTTCCCAGCCAGTGGCGCAGGTCATCATCCTGCTCCACCACCAACACCCTGAGGTCTTGATCGCTCGTCGCCACCTGATCCACACCCCCGCGCCTACGCATTCTCACTGATCGCAGTTTAAAGGAGCGCCGGAGCGGGGAAAATAGAGCGCAAGCCTCAATTGCCGGGGGGGGAAATCCCCAAGTGGGCCTCAGATGATGGAGCCGGCCAGGGGACGGCCTCCAGGTGGTTGGTTGGTTGATGTAAATGCTGTATATTGGCTGCGGCCGGAGGCATGAGCCGGCGGGCCCATGGGGAGGGCCGACGTGGATCGCCACCAACTGGAAAAGAGTCTGTCCTGGCGGCGCCTGGTCTACATGGCCTTTGGCGCGGTGGTCCTGCTCATTCTCCTGGGCGGCTCCTACAGCCTGGTGGTCTTCCGCACCCTGCGCGACCAGGCCCAGCGCGAGACCTTGGCCGCCGACCTGGCCCTGGCCGAACTGGGGAGCCAGTTCGTGGCCGATCACCAGAACGGCCTGCTCAAGCGGCTGCAGACCATCTCCGCTCGCAACGTGCTGCAAAAAGCCGTCGCGCGCGACGACCTGCCCGAGATGAGAGCCTTCATCACCTCTCTTTTTGCCGACACCCAAGAGATAGAGTCGGTTTTCCTGGCCAACCGTCAGGGCGGCGTTCGCCTGATGGTGCCAGAGCTTTCCCAGGAAAAAGACAGCCACCCCGGCCTCACCGGTGATCTGGGCAACCTGGGTCCGGAACGGACCCTTGTCTCCGGCGTGCATCCGGGCTTGCGACCGCCCCACCTGCCCGTGGTGACCCTGGCCGCTGGGATCCCCGACGCCGATGGCGGGTTCCTGGGCTATTTGGGGATTTCCCAGCGGGTGGAGTTCTGGCAGCAGGTGTTCGAGCGTTTCTCGGCCCGGCCGGGACGCACCTTCCACCTCTTTGATCAGCGTGGCCAGGTGGTGGCCCAGGGTCTGGGCCAGGCCCTGGACGAGCCCGCGGCCCTGACCGAGCTGGCGCGCCAGGTTCGGGAGAGCCTGGTTCATCAGGCCAAATCCCTGACCACCGTCGTCGGCCAGCCCGACACCCCGGGCCACTCCTTTGCCGCCGCCGCCCGGGTGCCGTCCTTGGATTGGATCCTGGTGGTGATTCACGATTACCAGGCGGCCATGGCTCCCTCGCGGGCCATGTTCGGCAATATCCTCTTCTTCCTGGTCCTGCTTTTTTTGTGCCTGATGCTGGTGGGCTTCTTGCTGATGAGCCGCTATCGCATCCAGCAGCGCCTGCTGGCCCGGGTGGACGGAGAGGCGAGGGCCCTGGAACGGCTGGTGGCCGAGCGCACCGCCGACCTGGTGGCCTCCACCGAGCGTTACCGCAGCCTGGTGCAGGACTTGCCGGACATGGTCTACGAGATGGACGCTCAGGGAAGGCTGACCTTTGTCAGCAACGCCTCCCTGGCGGTGCTGGGCTACCGCCCCGAGGAGATGATCGGCCGTCCCCGGCGCGAGTATGTGGTGCCCGAGGACCGCCACAAGTTCGACGAGGAGCGCCAGCGGGCCTCCGAGGGCGAGCAGATGAGCAACCTGGAGCTCCGGCACCGGGCCAAGGATGGTAGCCTGCGCTGGCTGGCCATCCACTCGCGGGGGCTTTTCGATCGTTCGGGACGCCTCGTGGGGCGCCGGGGCGTGGCCCGGGACATGAGCCAGCAGGTCCTGGCCGAGCGTCGGGTGCGCGAGCTGTCCCACAAGCTGATCAACGCCCAGGAGGAAGAGCGCAAGCGGGTTGCCCTGGACCTGCACGACGAGCTGGGCCAGCTCCTCTCGGCGCTGAAGATCGGTTTGCAATCCCTGGCCCAGCAGCGGGGCGGCGAGGAGGCCGGCGAGCTGCAACGCCTGATCCGTCTGTCGCAGAAGATCATGGACCGCATCCGGGCCATGGCCTACCACCTGCGCCCGGCCATTCTGGACAACTTCGGCCTGCTGCCGGCGTTGGAAGACCTTTGCGAGTCCCTGGGCGAGTCCGGCCTGATCCAGGTGGAGACCCAGCTCCAGGAGGTGGACGAGAAGGCCCTGAGCCCCGAGGCCAAGACCGCCCTGTTCCGCTTTGTGCAGGAATCCCTGACCAACGCGGTCAAGCACTCCGGCAGTGACCGCGCGCGGGTGGTCCTGGAGCAGACGGGTGATGGCCTGCTCCTGACCGTGACCGACCAGGGAAGCGGCTTCGACGTGGCCGCGGCCTTGGGCGCGGGACCGGAGAACAAGCACATGGGCCTGTTGGGCATGGAAGAGCGCATCCGCTTGATCGGCGGCAGCTTGAGCATCGAATCCAGCGGCCGGGGAACCACCCTCTCCGCCCGGCTGCCCCTGGGAGGCAAGGCATGAACGAAACCACCCATCGCGTAGTGATCTGCGACGACCACGCCATCTTCCGCGAGGGCATCAAAAACGTGCTGGCCAAAAACCCGGCCCTGCAGGTTGTCGGGGAGGCCGCCGACGGGTTTGCCGCGGTGGACGCGGTCAAGAAGCTCAAGCCGGACCTGGTGGTGATGGACATCAGCATGCCGGAGCAGAGCGGCATCGAGGCCACCCGGGAGATCACCGCCCTGGCCCCGGAAACCAGGATCATCATCCTCAGCGTCCACTCGCGCAAGGCCTTCATCATGGAGTCGCTCAAGGCCGGGGCCCGGGGCTACGTGCTAAAGGATTCAGCCGGAGACAAGCTTCTGGACGCGGTCAAGGCGGTGCTGCGCGGCGAGTGCTACCTGGATTCGCCGGTGGCCGGCCACATCGTCGACGAGTTCGTAAAGCTGCCGGAAACGGACGCCGGGGTGGAGAGCGAGACCCAGGAGCGGCTCACCGACCGTGAACGCCAGATATTACGGCTGATCGTGGAGGGCCTGCCCAACAAGGAGATCGCCAATCGGCTTTTTCTGAGTCCCAAGACGGTCGACAACCACCGGGCTCGGATCATGGCCAAGCTGGGCCGCCACGACGTCATCGGCCTGGTCAAGTACGCCATGGCCATCGGCCTGGTGGACCCGGACAGTTGGAGCCGCTGAATCCCTGATCCCGGACCGCTGGGGACCAATCCATTCCCTCACCCGGCCGCGCCGGGTTCTGGTGGGATCACCCCAACCCCTTTTAGGGAATGGGCGGCGGGCATATGAGGCCCGCCTTCTATTTCCCGCCTCCAGGCGACAGACTAGACTGCAATCAGAGCCCACGACCGCCACTTATGACGGCCCCCCCTCGTCTCTAGTCGGGAAAGGAGCGGGGAGCATGAGGCAGGCAAGCGCGGAACTAAGTCCTGTGGTGCTGGTGATCGACGACGATCCCGACTGCCGGCGCGACCTGGGCGAAGCGGTTGAGGCCATGGGCTACCGCGCCATAACCGCCTGCGATGGAGAAAGTGGATTGGAACTGCTGCGGCGCGGCCCGGTGGCGGTGGTGATCACGGACTGGCAGATGCCGGGCATGGATGGAATGGCGGTGGCCCTGGCCATCAAGCATAGCTCCCAGGCGCCGCCGGTCTTGCTGGTGACCGGGGCCGTCCACTGGCGGCCAAAGGCCGATGAGCTGAGGGACTGCGGAATTCTGGAGCGGCTTAATAAGCCGGTGGACATCAAGCGGCTGCGGGAGCGCCTGGCGGAGCTGGTGGCGACCTGAGCCAAGTTCGGAGCGCGCGGACGCCAGGACAAGGGCTGGGCTGGTCCGGCGCGAGACCGGAGAATTCGAACCGGGCGGGAGGTGGACCATGTTGGTGGTCAACTGGATGAGCACTCGACTGGTGAGCGTGGACCCCGAGGACTCCATGAGCCACGCCATGCGGCTGCTCAAGGAGAACCACATCGGGCGGCTGCCGGTGATCAAGGATGGCCGGTTGGTGGGCATCGTCAGCGACAAGGACCTGAAGCGAGCCGGGGCCAGCGACGCCACCGCCCTGGAGGTTCATGAACTGGCCTACCTGCTCAGCCGGGTCAAGGTCAAGGACATCATGACGCCCAAGCCCATCACCGTGCACATGCACGACACCATCGAGGAGGCGGCCCTGACCATGCTGGAGCACAAGATCTCCGGCGTGCCGGTGGTGGACGACGGTGGAATGGTGGTGGCCATGCTCACCCAGAGCGACATCTTCCGCGCCTTGATCAGTCTGACCGGAGTCACCCGGGGCGGGGTGCAGTTCGCCCTGGATCTGCCCGACGAGCCCGGATCCATCAAGCGGGCCGCCGATGTCATCCGCAAGTATGGCGGCCGGATGGTCAGCATCCTGAGCAGCTATGACCGGGTGGCCGAGGGACGGCGGAGGGTCTACATCCGCATGAAGTCGGTGGATCGCAGCAAGCTCATGCAGATCAAGGAGGAGCTGGGCCAGGTGGGATTGATCCTCTACATCCTGGACAGCCGGGAGCACACCAAGGAATTGCTGGCCCTGGGGCGCGCGGGCGCCAAGGCCTGAGCGACGGGCAAGGTTAAGACGGATTCAGCCTCCCAGG
>JAIUYB010000094.1 GCA_020216625.1 Desulfarculus sp. | reverse complement strand
TAATCCCCGCCCCGCCCACCTCACCCATGGTCTTGTCTTGCGACCGGGATGCGTATTATGGTGGGTTGCCAATCACTCCCGGGAGGCGCGCTTGAAATTCACCTATCGCCGCATGAGCTTGTTGCTGGTCGATTCCACCCAGATGGCCCTGGACACCATGGAAGGCTACCTGGAGCCCATGGGCTTCCACCGCATCTGGACCGCCAAGGGGGCCGAGGAGGCCATGAGCCAGTTGCGGGACCGGCCGGTGGACCTGGTGATAACCCACTGGAAACTGCAACCGATCAGCGGCTTTCAACTCGTGGACATGATCCGCCGCGACGCCAAGCTGCGCGAAATCCCGATCCTGTTGGTGGCCGACCCCAAGGACAAGCACATCGCGGCCAAGGCCAAGGAGGCCGGGGTCAACGACCTGGTCAAGCTGCCCCTGGATGCCAAACGGCTCTGCGCGGCGGTGGACAAGGGCTTGGAACACCTGGTGGATGCGGACGAGGAGGAATTCCTGGCCCAGATGGACGCGGCCCGGGTGGCGGTGCGCATGGGCGACCTGGACAAGGCCGAGACCGCCTATCGCGCCGCCCTGGCGGTGAAAACCACCGAGGACGCCCAGATGGGCCTGGGCAAGGTGCTGCGCCAAAAAGGCGACCTCAAGGCCGCCGAGGAGGTCTTTGTCGGAGCCCTGAAGGCCAACCCTCTGAGCCTGCGCGCTTTTTTGGGGCTAGCCTCGGTCTACCAGTCCAGCGGACGCCTGGAGGACGCCCTCAAGGTTCTGGCGGCGGCGGTCAGCGCGGCCAAGCGGGTCAAGGAGAGCGGCGAAGTCACCTCGGTGCTGTTTTTTTACATGGGCGAGCTGGAGTTGCAGCTCAAGCGCCTGAAGGAGGCCCTGGGCTTTTTCGAACAGGCCATGGCCGAGTCCAACCAGGACAAGGAGTTGCCGGTCAAGGTGGGCGACGCCCTGGTGGCGGAGGGCCACCTGGAGGAGTCGGAGCGCTTCTACGAACGGGCCCTGGAGCTGGACCCGGAGCTGGCCCACGTCTACAACCGGCTGGGCATCGCCTACCGCCGGCAGAAGAAGTTCGACATGGCCATCACCCTGTACCAGAAAGCCCAGCAGTTCCGCCCCAAGGACGAGCACCTGCTCTACAACATGGCCCGCTGCTATTGGGAAATGGAGCAATACCAGCGCGCGGCCGAGATCCTGACCCAGGCCCTGGAGCACCAGCCGGAATTCGTCGAGGCCGCCAAGCTCCTGGACGCCTGCCTGCACAGACAGGGCTTCAAGGTCGCCGAGGGCGCGCCGCCGGAACCGCCGCCCGAATAGCGAGCGCTGGAAGGCCGCGCCGGTTGGCATGGCCCGATTGGCCCCACCCGCCCAAGCCTCCCGTGAGCTGGCTAAGTCCGCGCCAGCCCCCGCCGAATGCCCTCCACCACCTCCCGCGCCGCCAGAAGGGGATCGTTGGCCTGGCGGATGGGCCGGCCCACCACGATGTGGCTGGCCCCGGCGGCCATAGCCATCTCCGGGGTCACGATGCGTTTTTGGTCATCGGCCCCGGTGCCCAGCTTGTCGGCCGGGCGGATGCCGGGGCAGACCACCAAGGCCTGCGGCCCCAGGATCGCCCGCACCGCCGCCGCCTCCTGGCCGGAGCAGACCACCCCCTGGCAACCGGCGGCCAGGGCCAGGCCGGCCCGGCGCAGGACCAGGGCCCGGGGATCGCGCAGGTCCTCGGGATAGCCCATGGCGGCCAAGTCCTCGGCCCCCAGGCTGGTCAGCACCGTCACCCCCAGGAGCTTGGTGCGCCCCAGGTCCAGACCGCTGAAGATGCCGGCTTGGTCGGCGTGGCAGGTCATCAGCTCCACCCCGTGGGCGGCGGCGGCCTTGGCCGCGGCCCGCATGGTGGCCGGAATGTCGTGCAGTTTCAGATCCAGGAAGATGGCCCGAGCCCCGGCCCGCCGCAGCCGGGCCAGCACCGCCGGACCCTCGGCCACGAAAAGCTCCAAGCCCACCTTGAACAGCCCCACCTCGCCAGCCAGAAGCCGCACCAGATCCTCGGCCTCATCGGCCCCGTCCACATCCAGGGCGAAGATCAATCTCTCGCGCGCGTCCATGTCTCGTCGCTTTCTCGCGCCAGCGTGCCAGCGCTTTTTCAGGCAACCAGCGGGGCCTACAGCCCCATCGCCGCGTATTCGCTCTGCATTTGCCGCCAGAAGTCCTGGCCGGCCAGGCTGAGCACCGCCTGACGCCCCACGATGAGGTGGTCCACCAGCTCCAGGCCCACCGCGCGGCAGGCATAGTATAACCGCCGGGTCAACTCCAGGTCGGCCCGGCTGGGGCGCAACTCGCCGCTGGGGTGGTTGTGGGCGCAGATGAGGCCCGCCGCCCCCTGGGCCAGGGCCCGAGCCACCACCTCGCGGGGATAGACCGCGGTCTCGGTCAGGGTGCCGCTGAACAGGTCCTCGGCCTGGGTGGCCCGCCGGGCCTGGTCCAAAAAAAGCACCCGGAAGGTCTCGCGCTCCAGGGGGCCCATGGTCAGGCGCAGGTATTCACCCGCCCCGGCCGCGTCGCAGAGTTCGCCTCCGGCCAGCAGGCGGTCCTCCAGGTAGCGGCCGGCCACGGCCGGAATCAGCTTCAGGCCCAGGATGTTCTTGGGACCGACGCCCTCCACCATGGCCAGGGCCTTGGCGTCGGCCTCCAGCGCTCCGCGCAAGGAGCCGAATTGCTTGAGCAAGGCCCGGGCCTGTTGTTTGCAGTCGCGGCGAGGGGTGGCCAGAGTCAGCAAGAGCTCCAGCACCTCCTCGTCGGTGAATTTGGCCAGGCCATGGCGCAGGAACTTCTCGCGCAGGCGGGCGCGATGGCCCTGGCCGGGGTGCTCCGCGCCGGGCGCCAATGGGGTCGGGGAGCCCAAAACGCGTCGCGCCTCAGGCCCAGACACCGGGGATGGGCATGTTGCAAGAGGGGCAGGCCCCGTTGTTCAGGTCCAGGCCGGTGACCCGGAATCCCCGCCGGCCCACCACGATCCGCCCGCAGGAGGGACAGGCGGTGGACTCGGAGTTGTGCCCCGGCACATTGCCGGCGTAGACGAAGCGCAGCCCGGCCTTGCGGCCGATCTCCACCGCCTTCTCCAGGCTCTTGACCGGGGTGGGGGGCGGGCCGGACTGCTCGTATTTGTAACGCGGGGTGTAGGCGCTGACGTGCCAGGGGGTGTCCGGCGACAGCTCGCGGACCAGGAACTCGGCCAGATCCTTCAACTCCTCGGGATCGTCGTTCTTTCCCGGAATGAGCAGGGTGGTCACCTCCAGCCAGATCCCGGCCGCGCGCATGGCGACCAGGGTCTCCAGCACCGGCTGGAGCCGGGCCTTGCACTCCTGGCGGTAGAAGCCATCGCGGAAGGCCTTGAGGTCGATGTTGGCCGCGTGCAACAGCCCCTGGCAGGCCGCCACGCAGTCAGCCGACTGGTAGCCGTTGCTGACAAAGACGTTTTTCAGCCCTTCTTCCACAGCCAACCGCATGCAATCATAAGCATATTCGAAATAGATGGTGGGCTCGGTGTAGGTGTAGCTGATGGAGGCGCAAGCCTGGGCCCGGGCGGCGGCCACGATCTGGCCGGGTGGCACCAGCTCGCCCCCCGGCCCGCCGCCGGGGATGACCTCGCGCCCGGCCTGGCGGGGGAACTGGCTGATGTCCCAGTTCTGGCAGAAGGCGCACTGAAAGTTGCAGCCCACGGTGGCGATGGAATAGGAGCGGGTGCCGGGCAGAAAGTGGAAGAGCGGTTTCTTCTCGATGGGGTCGGGGTTGCCGGCGATGGGCTTGCCCCAGACCAAGGTCTGGAGCACGCCGTCTTGGTTGACCCGCACCTGGCAGATGCCACGGCCGCCGGGTTTGATCCGGCAGCCGTGGGCGCAGAGCCGGCAGGCCACCCGCCCCTGATCCAATTTGTCGTATAGCATGGCCTCGCGCATGCCTGGCCTCCCTCTGGCAAGCGGACTCGCTTTGGGCCAGCATAGGGCAGGCCGGGGCGGAGGGTCAAGCCACCCAGCGCTCCCGGGCTTGACCAGGCCCACCCCAGCGGATAAGTTGGGCCAGGGCCCGCCAGGGCCGGACCACCGCCACCAAGGGGAGCGAGGCGCGGCCATGAGCCAGCAGGATCTTGAATATTTCAGCGACTTCCGGCCGGCCTGGAAGGCGTTCGCGGTCTATTTCTTTGGCATGTTCGTTTTCCTGGCCGGGCCGCTCTTGAACCCCGAGGCCATGATCTCCCCGGCCCTGGGCCAGCTCCTGGCCAGCCTGTTCCTGGCCTTCATCCTGGTCCGCCGCCTGGGTTGCCGCTACCGGGTGGACGCCGAGAACGTGACCGCCGAGCTGACCCTGCCCAGCCGCCAGGTCAAGACCGCGCCCATCGCCTCCATCCGCCGCATCGACTTGCGCCGGGGAGCCAGCCAACGCCTGTTGGGGGTGGCCCACGTGCACCTGTACGTGGAGGGCTCCGAACCGCCGGCGGTCAAGCTCTTCGGGGTGCCGCGGCCCGAGGCCCTCCGCCAGTTGCTCCTGGACCTGGGGGCAAAAGACCAGCGGGTCTTCGGGGCCTGGCGCAAGTGACCGGAAACGGAGGATCGACCGCCGCGACGGACGGATATGGCCTAAAAGCTTGACCGATCTCGGTTGGCGATGCTAATTCTATAATGCGTGACACTGAAACTCAGCGGCGGGCGGCCCTGGTCCCCGGCCCCCGCGCGATAATCGCTTTTCGGCAAGGAGGTTTCCGATGGTGGCTCTTATCGGTGGGTTGGCCGCGTTGCTCCTGGGCGTCATCGGCCTGTTCGGCTGGTGGGACGAGTTCATCTGGCTGATCAAGGGCGCCCTCCCGCCGGTGTTGATCTTGGCTGGCGCGCTGGCCGCCTACCTGGGCTCCGAGGAGCTGAAGGACAAGCGCCGGGCCGAGATGGAGGCCGCGCGCGAACCCTTCACCCCCAGCAGCGAGGAGGCCGAACGCTACAAGCGCGAGGTGGAGGAGCTGAAGGCCAAGCTGGCGGCCATGGAAACCGAGCAGACCCAGGCCGAGGGCAAGTCGGAGTAGGCCACCATGAGGGCTGACGGCGCCGGTTCTGACGGCGGCCCCGCGGGCGCGATCAGCGCCCGCTTTTTTTGTCCCCCGCCAGCCCCGCGAAGTGCCGGACTATTTCCCTCCGCGCCGGGCCGAGTCGTCATTTTGTCATTGGCCAAGGGGCGGTGGCTGTGTAAATAATCAAGTAGATGGCGGCACTTCTGACGCCGCCCCAACCCTTGATGGAGGCCCAGCATGCTCCACCCCCATCCCTGGCGTCGCCGACGACCTCTGGCGGCCGTACTGGGCGGAGTGGGGGCCATCTCCGCCGGCAGCGCCCTGGCCGGTCCGGCCATCACCTGGGGGCTAGGGCCGGGGGCGGCGGTGCTGATGTGGCAGATCGGAATCTTCCTCACCGGCATCAGCCTCTTGGGCCTGGTGCTGGCGGTGCGCTACAGCGGCAATCTGGCCCTGAAGCGGATCGGCTTGCAGCGCGAGGCCCTGGCCCTGCGCCAGATCACCATCATCCGCGAGTTGGTGCAGGACTTCGCCAATCGCCACGGACGCCTGCCCGAGAGTCTCCAGGAGGCGGGGTTGACCCCGACCTTCTTGGTCAATCCCTGGGGCCAGCCCTACGTCTACGTGGTGGAGGGGGGGGAGTTCTCCATCGTCACCCAGATGCCGGCCTATCTCTACGACTACTTCAGTCTGGAAGAGGCCTGGCTGGACGGCCCGGGGCGCAACCTGCTCTCTTGGGACCAGGGCTCCCACTCATCGCAGACCGCCTGACCCGGCGGCCGCGCCCACCGTTCCCCCCCGTCCCAGGCCCGAACCACCCTGGATCCGCTTCTTCACGCCCGCCAACCCGGCTCAGGCCCGGCCCGCCGAATCCGCCCGCCGGGCCCCGGTCCGGCAAAGCCACCTGGGCGGCTGGGTTAGAAGCCCATGTTGGCCAGCATGTCGTTGATGGCGTCCTGGTCCAGCTTGGCCCCGCCGTCCGCGCCCTGGCCGGCGCCCTCCTCCTCGTGAACGCCCAGGCTTTCCAGGGCCTTGTCCACCTCGGCCTGGGCCATGCGCTCGCTCTCCTCGACGCTGATCTCGGCCTTGGTCTCCTTGGCCTTGAGCTTGGAGCCAAAGCTGACCACCATGGCCATCAACTGGACCTGGAAGTCGGTGAGCAGGCGCACGATGCGATAGATGGCCTGGCCCGAGAGGTCCTGGAAACTCAAGGATTCGATGATGGCGTTGACCGAGTTGAAGATCACCCCCAGGGTGGTCTCCAACTCCTCCACCAGCCCTGGCTCCACCACGTTCAACCCGGACTGGATGGCCTGGGCCTGTTCGACCTTTTCCCAGAGGGTGCGCAGGTCCACCGGCAGGCTGGGCGGGGCCAGCTTGGCCGCTCCGGCGCGGATTTCCTCCACCAGGCCCCCCAGCTCCGCCAGAAATTCCGGGCTGACACTGAGACCGCCCGCGGCGGGAGGGGCGGCGGCGGGGGCCGGTTCGGGCTCCGAGGTGGCGGCCAGAGGCATGGCCTCCAGGGGCAGATTCTGCTCCAGGAAGATCTGGTCCACGGTGGAGGCCATCTTCTTGAGCACCTGCTGGAATTTCTCCTGACTGGTGGCCTGGAACAGGGTCTTGAGCACCCCGTTCAGGTCCAGGTTCAGGAAATTATCCTCGTCCGGGCTCTGGGGGGCCAACTGGTTCAGGCCCGCCTCGATCTTGGCGGCGTCGAAGGCCTTGGCCCCGGCGTCCCACATGGCCTTGATATGCTTCTTGACCGTCTCGTTGGTGCACAGTTCGTAGGTGGTTTGAAAAACCAGGTCCAGAGGAAAGCTGTAGCCAGCCTTGGCCGGGGCGGCGGGCGCGGCCGGGGAGGCGGGCGCGGGGGCTTCCGGGGCGGGACCGGAGGCCTCCAACTGGGCCAAGAGGGCCTGGGCTTTTTCCAGCGCCGGTTGCAAGGGCTCCTGGTCCGCCTCCTGGAGATAGCCGGTCAGGGTCTCCAGGGCCTCGCCCAGGGCCTGGCGGGCCTCGGCCAGGGCCATGTCCTCCGGTCCGTCGCCGGTGGGCGCGCCCACGCTGATGCGCTCCATGATGCCGCGCGCGCGCTCGGCCGCCTGCTGGATGGCCTCGCCCTGGTCGATGATGCGCAGGGTGGCCTGCTCGGTCATCTTGACCACGTTCTCCAACTGGTCCTTGGCCTGCTCCAGGCGCTGGCCGGCGTTCTCCAGATCGAAGTCGCCGGTAGTCTCCAGCTTCACGTCGCGGATGGACATGGACAGGCGGCGGGCCAAGCGGCCCACCTCGCGATACATGTCCTGGGACAGCTCGCGGTAGTAGTCCTCGTCGCCCTCCACGGCCGAGGCGGCGGCCGAGGCCGGCTCGGCCAGATCCGGCACCTCCCAGTCGTCGTCGGCCGCCGCCGGGGCGGAGCTGGG
>JAIUYB010000093.1 GCA_020216625.1 Desulfarculus sp. | reverse complement strand
GCGGGTTGCGGGGAATCAGGTGGATGTGATAGTGCATCACCACCTGGCCGGCGGCGGCGCCGTTGAGCTGCAACACCGCGATTCCGCCCGGTTTCAGCGATTTCATCAGGGCCTGGGCCACCTTCTGGCTGGCCTGGTGCACCGCCGCGATGTCCCCCGGGGTCAGCTCCATCAGGGTGGCGGCGTGGTTCTTGGGCAGCACCAGCACGTGCCCCTCGGTCACCGGGTTGATGTCGGCGATGGCCAGGCTGCGTTCGTCCTCGTAGATGCGAAAGGCGGGGATCTTCTTGTTAACGATTTGGCAGAAGATGCAGTCTTCGCTCATGCCAGCTCCTCCTCGGCGCGAAGGTTTTGACCCGGTGGGTCGCAGGCGGCCTCCATGTCGATGATGCGCAGGCCCTGAGCGAAGGGACGGGTGACGTAGTTCTTGACCTGGCCGATGCGCTGGACCTGCTCGCCCAGGCGCTCGGCGTTGGCCAGCACCGCGCGCAGCTTCTCGCTGAGAGGGTCGCTGGCCGGCATGGCCCGCAGGAGCACTTCGATCTGCAGGGTGAGGGTGGTCAAGGGTTGGGCCAGCTCGTGGCAGGCCGCCCCGGCCATCTCCACCGCCGCCTCGCGCCGCTCCAGGCCCCGGGCCTGCTCCAAGAGCAGGGCGGCGTCCAGGCCGGCGGCGGTCTTGCGTCCCAGGCGCTCCAGGAAGTGGGTCTCCAGGCCGGGCTGATAGCGCTGCAGGGACTCCGAGCCCAGGTTCAGGCAGCCCAGGAACTCGCCCCGCACCCAGAGCGGCATCACCGCCAGGGAACCAAGGAAGGTGGCGCCGGGGAAAAAGCACTGGCGCAACTCGGGGGTGGGGCGGTTGCTGAGGAAGGGGCGCTCGAGATCGCCCAGCAGCAGGCGCAACTCCTTGCGGGGCTGGGTGGAGACTCCCGCCGGCAGGTCGCAGGCCGGATAGCCCTCCAGGGTCTGGCTCAGCCGGGGTTGCTCGGCGTCCAGCACCAGGGTCACCAGCTCCAGTTGGTAAACCTGGGTGATCTTGCGGCAGAGGTGGCGCAAAAGTCCGGCCAGGTCGTGGTGGCCCAGGAGAAACTCCTCCACCTCGTCCAGGCGGTGCTGGATCTCCTCGTTGCGCCGGGCCAGCTCCAAAAGCTCGGCCACTTCTTGACTGGAGAGCATCCGGCCCTCTTGCCCTGAGTCATGGTGAAGCGCCACCCTCCGGGGCTTGGCCCGGACTCGGCCATGCTAGCACAGGCCCCGTCCAGGGGCAACCTTGCCCGGACCGGCTTTGGGCTTGGGCGGCGGCCGGTTTTGGCCATATAATGGGCGGCATGAAAGCCGCGGTGCTGCAAATGAACTCCGGGCGCGACCGCGCCGCCAATCTGGAACAGGCGGCTTCGCTCCTGGCCCAGGCCGCGTCCCAGGGCGCGCGCCTGGCGGTGCTGCCCGAGCATTTTTCCTGCCTGGTGCCCGAGGGCCAGCCCCACCCCCATCCCGAGCCCCTGCGCGGACCCACCCTGGCCTTCCTGGCCGACCAGGCCCGGCGGCTGGGGCTGTGGATCGTGGGAGGGAGCCTGGCCGAGAAGGGGCCGGAGGGCAAGACCTACAACACCTCGCCGTTATTGGACGATCAGGGCCGGTTGGTGGCGGTCTACCGCAAGATCCATCTCTTCGACCTGGCCCTGCCCGGTCAGCCGGCCTGGCTGGAATCGCGCCTGGTGGCTCCGGGTCGGCGTTTGGTCTTGGCCGAAACCCCATGGGGCCGGCTGGGAATGAGCATCTGTTTCGACCTGCGTTTCCCAGAGCTTTACCGCCGGCTGCGGCGAAGGGGCGCGGAGATCCTGGCCGCGCCCAGCGCTTTCACCCTGGCCACCGGTCGCGATCACTGGGAGCTGCTCCTCAAGGCCCGGGCCCTGGACAACCAATGCCACCTGCTGGCCGGGGCCCAGTGGGGAGACCACGGTCAGGGGAGGGTCAGCTTTGGCTCGGCCATGATCGTGGACCCCTGGGGCCAGATCCTGGCCCGCTGCCCGGAGGGAGTGGGTCTGGCGGTGGCCGAAATCAGCCGCGCGCGCCGGGATGAGATCCGTCAACGGTTGGACACCGCCAAACTGGCCCGGCTGCTGCCAGCGGCCTGGAGCAGGGGGTAGGCATGGCCGGCGCCAAAGGCGACCTGACCTTTTCCACCACCTGGAGCCGGTGGTTTTTCGCCGCCTGCATCCTCTTCGTGCTCTACCTGGCCTATCTTCTGGTACAGCCCTACCTGGTGCCGATCTTTCTGGCGGTGGTGCTGGTGGTGGTGGCCAGCCCTCTTTATGAACTGCTGCTGCGCCTGGTGGGCGGCCGCCGGGCCCTGGCCTCGGCCCTGTCCTGCTTGCTGATCGGCATTATCGTGGTCCTGCCCATGTTCCTGATGGCCGGGGTCATCACCAGCCAGGCGCTTGACCTCTACAACCTGGTCAGCCACCAACTCAGCAGCGAGCAACTGGAGAAGCTCTTCGACCAGGGCGTGGGACGCCTGGGCCCCTGGCTGGATTGGGCCAAGCAGCACCTGGGCTTCGACCAGAACGACGTTATAAAGAATGTGGGCGAGTGGGTGCGCCAGGTCAGCAACCTGCTCTACTCCAACCTGGCCAGCGTTTTGAAGGGCTTCACCAACCTGGTGATCAACTTCGCCCTGATTCTGTTCGTGACCTTCTATCTGTTCATGGATGGCCACCGGATGGGCGACAGCCTCCTGGCCCTCTCGCCCCTACCGCCGGAGCTGAACCAGCGCATCCGCGACGACTTCCTGGCCTCGTTGCAGACCACCCTCAAGGGCACCGTGGTCCTGGCCCTGTTGCAGGGTCTGGGCTGCGGCCTGGGGTTCTGGGTCTTCGGGGTGCCCAACGCGCCCTTCTGGGGCACGGTGATGATCTTCGCCTCGGTGGTGCCCATCGTGGGCACGGCCCTGGTCTGGCTGCCGGCCAGTATCTACCTGCTGGTGCTGGGCCATTGGGGCCAGGCCCTGGGGGTGGCGATCTGGTGCCTGATCACCGGCACCATCAGCGACAACATCCTGCGCCCCAAGCTGCTTGGCGGCTCGGGGGCCATCCACCCCTTGCTGACCTTCTTCAGCGTGCTGGGAGGGTTGGCCCTTTTCGGCCTCTTGGGCCTGATCCTGGGGCCGCTGGTGCTGGCCATGCTGCTCTCGCTGGTGGACGTGTACCAACGCTATTTCCTGGGGTCGGATTTCTGCGACACCGCGCCGAATCCGCGGACAACCCCGCCCGCTGTCGGTTACGATAAGAATAAAGAAGAACAGACGCCCGGAGTACAAACCAAATGAAGGACATCCTGGCCATCATCATGGCGGGTGGCAAGGGCGAGCGCCTGAGCCCGCTGACCCTGGACCGCTCCAAGCCCTCGGTGCCCTTTGGCGGGCACTATCGCCTGATCGACATCACGCTGAGCAACTGCATCAACAGCAATATCTATAAGTTGATGGTCCTGCCCCAATACAAAAGCCAGTCCCTGGTGGACCACCTGGAGGCGGGCTGGAACATCTTCTCCTACGACCTGGGCCACTACCTGCGCATCGTCAGCCCCCAGATGCGCCTGGGCGAGCACTGGTACAAGGGCACCGCCGACTCGGTGCGCCAGAACGCCTATCTGATCCAGCGCGACCCCCTCTTGAGCCACATCCTGATCCTGAGCGGCGACCACGTCTACAAAATGGATTACGCCCGCTTTCGCCGGCACCACGAGGAGACCGGGGCCGACGTCTCCATCAGCGTCATCGAGGTGGACCGCCGCCTGGCGGCCAAGACCTACGGGGTGCTGGAGGTGGACGACCAGTATAACGTCAAGGGATTCCAGGAGAAGCCAGAGGAGCCGGCGCCGATGCCCGGTGATCCCGAGCGCACCCTGGCCAGCATGGGCATCTATCTGTTCAAGAAGGAGGTCATGCTGGACGTGCTCCAGGAGGCGGCCGGCACCGACTTCGGCCATGACATCATCCCCGGCCTGTTGGGCCGCTACCAGGTCAAGGCCTATCCCTACCGGGGCATGAACGCCATCAGCGACTTCACCTACCTCACCCAGCCCGACGGCAAGCGCGAGCGGGTCCACGAGACGCGCACCCGCGATAGCGGCTATTGGCGCGACGTGGGCAACCTGGATTCCTACTGGAACGCCAACATGGATCTGTGCGGGGTGGACCCCTACTTCAATCTTTACGGCGAGTTGTGGCCCATCCGCACCCACCTCCAACAGTACCCGCCGGCCAAGTTCGTCTTCCAGGGCGAGCGCGAGACCCCGCCCCGGGCCGGCAAGGCCCTGGACTCCCTGGTCAGCCTGGGCTGCATCATCTCCGGCCTGGTGCGCAACTCGGTGCTGGGCGTGAACGTGATCGTGCGCTCCTACGCCGAGGTGGACGAAAGCGTGATCCTGGACGACGTGGTGGTGGGCCGGCGCTGCCGGATCAAGAAGGCCATCATCGACAAGCACAACTTCATCCCCGACGACACCCGCATCGGTTACGACCCGGTGGAGGACCGCAAGCGCTTCACGGTCACCGAGCGCGGCATCACCGTGATCCCCAAGGGGTTTTTCGGAGGATAGACCATGCGGTGGGTGACCCGCTCGCGGCTGCACGTGGACCGGGTGGCCTGCCCCTGGCTGATCCGGCGTTTCGTCGATTCCCAGGCCGAGTTTGTTTTCGTGCCCAAGGCGGAGGTGCTGCGGGTGGCGGAGGAGCAGGGCGCCATCGCCTTCGACTCACCAGGCGCGCCCCTGCATCACCAAGGCGACCGCTGCACCTTCGATGCCATCATCGACCGCTACGGCCTTGACGATCCGGCCCTCCTGCGTCTGGCCGAGATCGTGCGGGCGGCCGACACCGACCGGCTGGACCAACATCCCGTGGCCGCCGGACTGGAGGCCGTCGCCAAGGGGTTCGGTTTGGTCTGCCCCGATGACGCTGAAAACCTGGCGCGACAAATGGCGGTGTACGACGCCCTTTACGCCTGGTGCCGTCTCCAGGTGGCCGCCGAGGCGACAAAACCCTGATCCTCGCGCAACCTGGGCATGAAAAGACCGCCCCCGCCAGACATGGCGAGGGCGGTTTGCTTGCGGGATGCGGTCCTAATCCCCGGCGCGCAGGCGCTCGCCCACCAACTGGGCCGCCTTCTCGCCGCTCAGGAGCATCCCGCCAAAGACCGGACCCATGCGGTAGGAGCCAAAGGTGGCGTTGCTGCACATGCCGGCGGTGTAGACCCCGGGAAAGGCCTCGCGGGTGTTGTCCAGGGTGTGGTTCTCGGCCTTCTCGGCCCAGAGCGAGCGCTCGCCCACGAACTTGCCGGTCTTGGTGTTCAGCTCGGCGTCAACCTTGCGAGCGATGACGTTGACCACCTCGGCGGCGTGGCCGGTGGCGTCGATGGTGTATTTGGCCCTGATGGTCAGGGGGTCCACGTGCAGGCCGCCCATCTCCACCGCGGTCCAGTTGATCACCAGGCCCACCACCCGCTGGTCGCGCAGCATCACGTCCTCCACGCTGATCAGGTTGAAGACCGTCAGCCCGGCCTTGACCGCGGCGAAGGTCAGGGCGCTGACGCACTCCACGCTGCCGGCGGTGTAGTAGCCGGGTTGGAACTCCCGGGTGGCGACCCCCACCTCGTCCAGCAGGCGCCTGGCCTCCTCCTGCACCACGATCTCGTTCATCATCATGCCGCCGCCCCACATGCCCCCGCCGATGGAGAGCTTGCGCTCGAACAGGGCGGTCTTGAAGCCGGCCCGGGCCAGGTGCCGGCCCGCCACCAGTCCGGCCGGTCCGCCACCCACGATGGCCACGTCGATTTCCAGGTGGTCATCGAGCTTCTCCAGGTAACGGTTGATGATGGCTTTGGTGATGATGACCTCGTCCAGCATGATCTTGCTCCCTTCCGCCGGCCGCCAATGGCGAGGGGCCGACTTCCGCGTGGGAAACCGGCCCCTTGAAAACCCCGACCAAAGGAGCGACGGCTGCTTCCCTGCGCTGGAATTACCCAACAGGTTCAAGGGGTCTACGCCCGACCACCGGGCGTACTCTCAGCCGTTTTTGGCTCCCCCAGCATGCCTGAATTTGGGGCCAGCATAAGCCAGGCCGGGCTGGGATGTCAACCATGCGCGCCGGCAAGGTGATTGTGTCCGTTCTGGCTCCCTGCTATATTCTAAAAAGATTGGGCAATCGCCAAACCACGAGGTGCGCCATGACCGATGCCAACCGCCGCCGCCGCACGCGGGTCAACTTCCGCACCCAAGTGGACATCCAAGCCACGGGCGCCCGCATCATGGACGTGGAGAGCCGCGATCTCAGCCACAAGGGATTGTCGGTGGTGGGCGATCTGCCCCTGCAGCTCGGCCAGGTCTGCACCCTGGCGGTGCATCTGGCGGGGGAGGGCGAGGACACCCCGGTGCTGCGCATGGAGGGTCGGGTGGTGCGGGTGGACCGCCAGGGGGCGGCCATCGATTTCGTGTCCATGGACGCGGAAACCTACCGCCACCTGCGCAGGCTGGTCCTGCTCAACGCCCCGGACCCGGATCAGGCGGAGCTGGAATTCGCCACCCCGGCCTTCGAGATTCTGGAGTGATTTCCCTCCCCACTTGACAAACCGCCACTCTCCGGGTAATCGTACACGGCCCAGCACGGCGTTTTGCCGTCCCCACCAACCGGCCAATTCCTGGCAGGAGGATCCATGGAACTAGCCCGTCGCGTCATGAGCATCCAGCCCTCTCCCACCCTGGCGGTGGACGCCAAGGCCAAGGCCCTGAAGGCCGAAGGCGTCGACGTCATCAGCTTCGGCGTGGGCGAGCCCGACTTCCGCACCCCGGCCCACATCTGCGCCGCGGCCAAGAAAGCCATCGACGATGGCTATCACGGCTACACCCCGGCCGATGGTCTGCCCGAGCTCAAAAAAGCGGTGGTGGAGAAGTTCAAACGCGACAACGGCCTGACCTACGGCCTGGACCAGGTGATCATCAACGTGGGCGGCAAACACTCCAGCTACCTGCTGATGCAGGCCCTGGTCAACGAGGGCGACGAGGTGATCGTGCCCGCGCCCTATTGGGTGAGCTATCCCCCGATGGTGATCCTGGCCGGCGGCGTCCCGGTGGTGCTGCCCACCCAAGAGGCGGACGACTTCAAGCTGCGCCCGGAGCAGGTGGAGGCGGCCATCACCCCCCGGACCAAGGCCATCTTCATCAACTCCCCCAGCAACCCCACCGGCGGGGTGTATTCGGCCGCTGAACTCAAGCCCATCGCCGAGATCTGCGCCAAGAAGGGCGTGATCATCATCAGCGACGAGATCTACGAGCCGATCCTGTTCGACGGGCGCCAGTTTGTCTCCACCGCCTCGCTGGGGGACGAGATCTTCGCCCACACCGTGACCTTGAACGGCGTGTCCAAGGCCTACGCCATGACCGGCTGGCGGATCGGCTACATGGCCGGCCCGGCCCCGATCATCAAGGC
>JAIUYB010000092.1 GCA_020216625.1 Desulfarculus sp. | reverse complement strand
TATCCGCCCGAAACGGTGGTTAGTAGCTGTAGAGGTTGCCGTAGGGCCGGCGGCTCTTGGGGTAGAGCTTGGTGAACTCCTCGCGGCCGAACTGGCGCGGGGCCAGGCCCAGATCGCCACAGAACTCGGCCACCAGGTTTTGCACCATCTCCCATTCCTGGTCGCTGAGCTGGTCGAAGCCCACCTCGGCCCCCACCTGGCTCTGGTCGATCTGACCGCGCAGGTAGATGGCCCCGCCGTGCATGCCGGTGCCCACCAGGTAGCCGGCCGGCTGGGGGTTGTCGGCCAGGTTCAGCAGCACGATCACCCCGCCGGCCATGTACTCGCCCAAATAGTCGCCGGCCACCCCGCCGATGACCAGCACCGGGAAGTTATCCTGGTAGGCCTTCATGTGGATGCCGGAGCGGTAGCCCACGTCGCCCTCTATGAAGACCTTGCCCCCGCGCATGGCGTAGCAGAGGATGTCGCCGGCGTCGCCGTGAACGATGACCTTGCCGGCGTTCATGGTGTTGCTCACCCCGTCCTGGACGTTGCCGTGGACCTCGATGCGCGCGCCGTTCATGAAGGCGGCCAGGTCGTTGCCGGGAATGCCCTGGATGGTGATCTCCACCCCGGCGTCCAGACCCACGCCGATGTAGCGCTGGCCGCGCACGTTGGTCAGCTCGATCTGGCGCTCGCCGGCGGCCAGGGCCTGGTGGATGTCCTCGTTGAGCTTCTGGTAGTGGACGCCCTCGGCGTTGATGGTGGTCATGACCACACCCCCAGGCCCGCCGTGACCCGCTCGCGGTGCATGGCCGGCAGCGAAATCAGTCCGAAGTCCGGAGCCAGGAGCTTCTCCTCCAGACCCTTCACCTCCACCCGGCCCTTGATCAGCCCGGTGATGATCCCGGCCCGGTCCACGTCGCCCACCAGCACATAACCCACCAGGTGGTGGTCCTTGAGCACCAGCTTGCGATAGTTTTTGGTCTTGGGGTCCAGCTTGGTCAGGACCTGGTAGCCCTGGCCCTCGGGCGGGCTGGTGATCCCGGCGCTGATGGTGGCCAGGCCGCAGATCTCCACCGAGTTCATGGCCAGGCCGCCCTCGTAGACCTTGTCGCCGCCGGCCATGTTGACCCCGGCGATGAAACCCTGGCGATAGGCGTTGGGCCAGATGGGGATGGAACGGCGCTCGCCGCTCAACAGCTCCAGGGCCTGGGCCACGTCGCCGGCCGCGTAGACGCCCTCGACGTTGGTGGCCAGGCGCTCGTCGGCCAGGATGCCGCGCTCGGTGGCGATGCCGGAGCCGGCCACCAGGGACAAATCGGGCAGCACCCCGATGGCCAGGATGACCAGGCCGGCGGCGATCTTCTGGCCGTCGGGCAGGGTGACCCCGGCCGCCTTGCCGTTTTCGAGGTCGACGCGCTGGGCGGTGGTGTTGGTCAAAAGCTTCACCCCGGCGCTGGCCAGGGCTCCGGCCAACAGGTCGCTGGCGTCCTGGTCCAGGGTCACGGCCAGGATGCGCGGGGCCAGCTCCAGCACCGTGACCTTGAGCCCCCGGGCGGTCAGCGCCTCCACGCTCTTGAGGCCGATCAGACCGCCGCCGATGACCACCGCCTCCTTGACGTCGTTAGCGGCGATGTATTGCTCGATGGCGCGGGCGTCGCCCCAGGTGGTGAAGGTGAAGACGCCCGGGGCGTCGGCCCCCGGCAGGTTTGGCGGGGTGATGGGTTTGCCGCCGTTGGCGATCAACAGCTTCTCGTAGCCGATGACCTGGCCGTCGGCGCAGGTGACGGTCTTGGCCGCCGGATCGACCTTGGCCGCCTCCACCCCCAGCATGGTCTTGACCCGCTGTTGGACGTAGAAGTCGGCGGGCCGGTAGGCCATGCCAGCCTCGTCCACCTTGCCGCCCAGCAGATAGGTGATCAGGGGGCGGGAATAGGCGTGCTCGGTCTCCTTGGCCAGCAGGGTGATCTCCCCGGTGGGGTCGGTCTGGCGGATGCCCTCCACGCAGCCCACGCCGGCGGCCGAATTGCCGATGATGAGATACTTGGTGCTAGTCATTGTCTTCCTCGATGACCAGGGCCTCGTTGGGGCAGTTGGCCACGCAGGCCGGGGTGCCGGTTTCGAGGCAGAGATCGCACTTGGCGGCCACGTGACCGTTTCGGTCGCGGCGGATGGCCCCGGTGGGACAGACCATCACGCACATCCAGCAGCCCACGCAGCGCTGGGGGTCGTGAGTGACCTCGCCGGTGGCGGGGTCGCGATGAAGCGCGCCGGTCATGCAGGCCTCCACGCAGGCGGGCTCGTCGCAGTGGCGGCACTGCACCGCGAAGCTGACCGGGCCCAGCCTCTCCACCGTGATCCGGGGCACGATCTCGCCCCGCTCCTGGCGGAAGGCCTTGATCAGGTCCTTGCTGCGGCTATGGCTGACCAGGCAGTAGACCTCGCACAGCCGGCAGTTCATGCAGTATTCTTCCTTGGCCACGATGCGCTTCATCGGCCTACTCCCCCGCCGCCTTGATGCCCAGGATGCTGAGCTCGCGGTCGGACAACCCCACGCCCCGCAGATGTTCGCGGTTGCCGCGCAGGCTTTCGATGGCGTTGATGCCCATGCCGCCCATCATCTCCTTGATCTCGTGGGACCAGCCGCGCAGGAGGTTAACCAGGCGGCGGGCCCCGATTTCGGGGTTCAGGCGGCGGGTCAGATAGGGATCCTGGGTGGCGATGCCCCAGTTGCATTTGCCGGTGTAGCACTTCTGGCACAAGTGGCAACCCAGGGCCACCAGGGCCGCGGTGCCGATGTAGACCGCGTCGGCTCCCAGGGCGATGGCCTTGACCACGTCGGCCGAGGAGCGGAAGCCGCCGCAGGCCACCACCGAGGCCTGGTTGCGGATGCCTTCCTGGCGCAGGCGGTCGTCCACCGCGGCCAGGGCGAACTCGATGGGGATGCCCACGTTGTTGCGGATCATGGTGGGGGCGGCGCCGGTGCCGCCCTTGTAGCCGTCGATGGCCACGATGTCGGCCCCGGCGCGGACGATGCCGCTGGCGATGGCCGCCACGTTGTGCACCGCGGCGATCTTGACGCTGATGGGCTTCTGGTAGCGGGTGGCCTCCTTGAGGCTGTAGATGAGCTGGCGCAGATCCTCGATGGAGTAGATGTCGTGGTGGGGGGCCGGGCTGATGGCGTCGGAGCCCACCGGGATCATGCGGGTCTGGCTGATGCGCTCGTCGACCTTCTCGCCGGGCAGGTGCCCGCCGATGCCGGGCTTGGCCCCCTGGCCGATCTTGATCTCCACCGCCGCCGCCACCTTGAGGTAGTCGATGTCCACCCCGAAGCGGCCGGAGGCCACCTGCACGATCATGTTGGGGCCGTGGGGCCAGAAGTCCTTGTGCAGGCCGCCCTCGCCGCTGTTGGCGAAGGTGCCGTACTGGCCCGCCGCCCGGGCCAGGGACTCGAAGGCGTTGTAGCTGATGGCCCCGTAGCTCATGGCGCTGAACATGATCGGGGTGGAGAGCACCAGTTGGGGAGCCAGCTTGGTGGCCAGGCTGGGGCCGCCCTGGTCGTCGAAGTTAAGCTCCACCGCGTTGGGCTTGGCCCCCAGGAAGGTGGTCAGCTCCATGGGCTCGCGCAGGGGATCGATGGAGGGGTTGGTCACCTGGCTGGCGTTGAGCAGGATGTTGTCCCACCAGCTGACCTTGGCGGTGTCGTTGCCCATGGCCGACAAGAGCACGCCGCCGGTCTCGGCCTGGCGGTAGATGTTCTGGATGACGTCGGAGGTCCAGTTGTTGTCCGGGGCGAACTCCGGCGGGGCCTTCTTGATGGTCAGGGCGTTGGTGGGGCACAGGGTCGCGCAGCGCTGGCAGCCCACGCAGGAGGCCTCGTCGCAGGTCACCTGGTCGGACTCGGCGTCGTAGGCGTGCACTTGGTTGGAGCATTGGCGCACGCAGACCTGGCACTGGATGCAGCGCTCGGGATCGCGCTCCACGTTGAATTCGGCTTGAACCAGTCTCTTGCTCACCTTGGGTCACCTTTCACGAAACCGCGGGGTTGGCGGTGGAGTCTCATTGCACCGAGGCCGCGGCGCGGCCGGCCCGGGGGGCTTCCTGCCAGGCCCCGGCCGGCAAGCGGCAGGAGTGGGCCTTCAGACGGGCGGTGGCCTCGGGGCCGATGACCTTCTCCGGCTCCTTCAGATGGGCCATGATCGGCACCCCGCCGGCGGCGTGCCAGACCACCTCGGGGTCGTTGCAGACCTCGCGGATGGCGCCTTCCTCGCTGGCCATGTAGACCATGTCGCCCTTGCGCGCGCCCACCATGGGCCGGAGCTTGGTGCGGTCGTTGAAGCCCACCATGCCGCCGGCGTGGCCCACCAGCACCGAGAAGGGACCGTTCAGGAGCGCGCCGCCATAGACGATGCGCAGGGTGCGGGCCAACTCGCGCCGGACCTCGGGCAGGCGCTCCAACTGGGGCCAGAAGGGCGGGGCCATGGCCATGCAGGCCGCCTCGAAGGGCAGGCGGTGCTTGCGGACCAACAGGTCGAACAGGTAGGCGATGACCTCGGTGTCGGTGTGCAGGGTGCACTTGTAGCCGAAGTTGTCCAGATAGCGCTTGTTGATGCCGTAGGAGCTGATCTCGCCGTTGTGCACCACCGACCAGTCCAGCAGCGAGAAGGGGTGCGCCCCGCCCCACCAGCCGGTGGTGTTGGTGGGAAACCGGCCATGGCTGGTCCAGATGTAGGCCTGGTACTCGTCCAGACGGTAGAACTCGCCGATGTCCTCGGGGAAGCCCACGCCCTTGAACACGCCCATGTTCTTGCCCGAGGAGAAGACGAACCCGCCCTGAACGTCGGCGTTGATGGTCATCACCAGGTCCACGATGGCGTCGTCCTCGGTCTCGTCGCAGAAACGCTCCATCACCTCGGGCTTGATGTTGACGAAGTAGCGATGGAGGATGGGCCGGTGACGGACCAGGGCCGAGGGCCGGGTGGGGATGGTCTCGTCGCCGTAGACGGTGCACCAGCGGCTGATGATGCGCTCGGTCTCCTGCTTGTCGTCCATGGCGTCATACATGACGTGCAGGGCGTAGCGGTCGCGCATCTCGGGGTAGATGCCGTAGGCCGCGAAACCGCCGCCCAGGCCGTTGCTGCGGTCATGCATGTTGGCGATGGAGCGGATGATGGCCTCCCCGCTCATGGGCGTGCCGGTCTCGCTCATCATGCCGCTGATGGCGCAGCCGCTGATGTCCTTGCTGGTGGGGAACTGTTTGCGATGCAGTAGCCTCATGAGGTTTCACCCCCTTGGTGTGAACCCAATTCCGGCGGCGCGCCCCCTCGCGGCGGGCGGCGCCGGATCAATGCGTTGCCCCGGCCGCGCGGTCTAGTCCCAGCCCGGCCGGTAATGGTTGGTGATCGGCAGCCGGCGGTCGCGGCCAAAGGCCTTGGGCGTGATTTTCACCCCCGGCGGGGCCTGACGACGCTTGTACTCGTTCAGGTCCACCAACCGCACCACCTCCTTGACCACCTCGGGATCGAACCCCTCGGCGGCGATCTCGTCCAACACCTTGTCTTGCTCCACGTAGGCCTGGAGAATGGGATCCAGCACCGCGTAGGGCGGCAGGGAGTCCTCGTCCCTCTGGCCGGGCCGCAGCTCGGCCGTGGGCGGCCGGGCGATGACGCTCTGGGGGATGATCTCGCGCCCGGCGGACTGGTTCAGGTGCGCGCAGAGCTCGTAGACCAGGGTCTTGGGCACGTCCTTGATCACCGCGAAGCCACCGGCCATGTCGCCGTAGAGGGTGCAATAGCCCACCGCGGTCTCGCTCTTGTTGCCGGTGGTCAGCACCAGCCAGCCGAAGCGGTTGGACAGCGCCATCAACAGATTGCCCCGGATGCGGGCCTGGAGGTTCTCCGCCTCCACCCCCAGGGGTCCGGGGCCGAAGGCCGGGGCCAGCTCCCGCAGATAGACCTCCAGAATGGCCTTGATGGGGATGGTGTGCAGGGTCAGGCCCAGGTTCTTGGCCAGCCGCTCGGCGTCGGAGAGGGTCTCGCCGCTGGTGTACTGGCTGGGCATGGTCACCCCCAGGACGTTCTCGCGCCCCAGGGCCTCCACCGCCACCGCCGCCACCAGCGAGGAATCGATGCCGCCGGAGAGCCCCAGCACCACCTTTTTGAAACCGTTCTTGCGCATGTAGTCGCGGGTGCCCAGCACCAGGGCCCGCCAGATCTCCTCCAGCCGGCCCATCTCCGGGGCGCAGGCCGGGGGCGCGGGCAGGCCGTGGACCGGAGCCGGGGCCACCAGCTCCACCAGACGGTGGGGCGGGGCGGCGGCCGGGGGCTGGTCCGGGGCGACCAGATCCAGGTCGGTGACCAACAGATCCTGCTCGAAGCGCCGGGCGCAGGCCAGCATGTCCCCGTCCGCGCCGATGACCAGACAGCCGCCGTCAAAGACCAGCTCGTCCTGGGCGCCCAGCAGGTTGTTGTAGCAGACCGGAGCCCCGACACCGCGGGCGAAGCGGGCCAGGACCTGGCGGCGCAGGTCCAGCTTGCCGGCGTGGAAGGGGCTGGCCGAGATGTTCACCACCACCTGGGGCCTCAGGGCCCGGGCGCACCGCTCGGCCGCGCTCAGGGGCACCCAGACGTCCTCGCAGATGGTGACCAGAACCCGCGCCCCGCGCAGGGTGAAGATCAGACAGCCCTCGCCGGGGCTGAAGTAGCGCTTCTCGTCGAATACGCCGTAGTTGGGCAGCTCCAGCTTGCGGTAGGAGGCCACCAGGCGGCCGTCGTGCAACAGGGCGGCGGAGTTGTAAACCCGGCCCAGGTCGCTTTCGGCGTAGCCCACCAACGCGGTCAGCCCCCGGGTGGCCTGGGCCAGGCGCTCCAGGGCGCGGGCGGTGTCCTTGAGAAAGCGGGGCTTGAGCAGGAGATCCTCGGGGGGATAGCCGCAGATGGCCAATTCGGGGAAGGTGACCAGGTCCGCGCCGCGTTGCCGCGCCAGGTCCAGATGCTCCTGGATCAAGGCCAGGTTGGCCGCCAGGTCCCCCACCGTGGGGTTGATCTGGGCCTGGGCGACGCGCAGGGTTTGGTTGCCTTCACTCATGTTGCACCGGTTCCGCTGGGGCCAATTTGGGGCGCGCCGACCCCCGGACCAGGCCTGCTGGCCCCGAGGGTGGCATGGGGTTGAACTTGTTCCTGATCCTGGGAGGTATCTTACCCCATTCTTCCCAGGCATACAGGTGATTGGCCCCGTTGGCGCGAAGCGGCAGTAATTGCCCTATATCCCATGCCAGCACAAAACTGTCAAGAGCCGAGGCCCAAGGTCGACAATTGAGAACATGGAGTGATTCCCGGCCATATTTTAGTCTGGCTAACAAACATCCCCCACCCGCCCTCGCCGCCCCCACCGGAAGGCGTGGCCGGGGGAATGCGGCAAAATTGCCGTGTTTGGCCTTGACCGCGCCCGTGTCGACACGCTAGGCTGGCGAGAAATCGGGCCGCCAAAACGACGAGGAATA
>JAIUYB010000091.1 GCA_020216625.1 Desulfarculus sp. | reverse complement strand
GGTCAGACCACCCCAGACCAGACAACCCAGAAGCATCCGCGCGACCCAACTCCAGCCCAACCTCGCCATGTCTTCCTCCTGGTCACGGTTGGCTGAATTATCGCATCAGGCTCCCCGCCGGCCAAGCCCCCGGCCCGCCCCCACCCCACGGGCGCTCGGGCTAGGCCCGGGGGGCGCCGCGCCGAAGACCGCCAAGCCCGGGGTTTCTCACCACGAACCCGAGGTCCTTGGCCAGTTTCAGCAGGCCCACCATGACCATGATGATCTCCAGGCGGCCCACCAGCATGGCCAGGGTCATGGACCACAGGGCCGGGGCCGGGGTGGCGGTGGAGGTGACACCCACCGAGAGCCCCACCGTGCCCAGGGCGCTGGCGAACTCGAACAGGCTGTCGGATAGGCTGTAGCCGTACAGGGTCAGCCAGAGGACACCGCTCAGGTAGATGGCCAGATAGAGAAAGACGAACACCCCCACCTGGCGCAGGAGTCCGTCGTCGATCACCTCGCGCTGCTCACCCTGCCATAGTTCGGGCCTGGTCACCACGCTGGCCGGCAGGATCAGGCGGCGGACCTCCCACAGCGCGGCGCGGTAAAGCACATAGACCCGCAACTGTTTGATGCCGCCGGCGGTGGAGCAGATGCCGCCGCCGATCAGCATCAGCCAGGTCAGGATCAAGATGGCCGTGGGATTCCAGTGGTCGTAGGGGATGGAGTTGAAGCCGGTGGTGGTCAGGGCGCTGACGGTCTCGAAGACCGCCACCCGCAGGGCCTTGTCCCAGCGAGGAAACATGGCGGCGGTGGCGGCCAGGAACATGCCGGCCGCGGCCAGCGGCAGCAGCAGGGCCATCAGGCGCACCTCGCCGTTGTGAATGACCGCCCGCCAGCGCCCCTTGAGCAGGGCGTAACTGGTCAAAAAGTTCAGGTTGCCCAGGATCATCAGGACCATGCTCACCGCCTCCACCCGGCCGCTGTCCCAATAGCCGAACGAATCGGCGCGCGTGGAGAAGCCGCCGGTGGAGACCGCGCAGATGGAGTGGTTGATGGCGTCGAACCAGGACATCCCGCACAGCCTAAAGGCCACCACCCCCGCCGCGATATAGCCCAGGTAGATGCTCCAGACCAGGCGCACCGAGCGTTTGACGTGGGGCACCAACTGGCGGTCGCGGCCCTCGGCCGAACTGAGCCCCGCCCCCACCGGCCCGCCGAAGGCGGCCAGCATCATGATGGCCAGCCCCGCCCCGCCCACCAGTTGCATGGTGCTGCGGTGAAGGAGCACCAGGTGCGAGGCTTGCGTCACGTCCACCACCGACAGCCCGGTGGTGGTCCAGCCGCTGACGGCCTCGAAGGCGGCCTGGGAGAAGCTCAGGCCCGCGGTGGGCATCAGGGGCAGGGCGCCGGCCACCATGGCCCCCGCCCAGGCCAGGAGCACGATCACCGCGCCTTCGGCCAGGGAGATTGGCACCGGCTCCCGGGGGCGCAGGACTAGCCAGATCAGCCCGCCGCCGGCCATCAGGCCCAGACCGGGGGCTAAAAAGGCCGGAGCCTGGCCGACCTCCTCCGGCCAGGCCCAGAGGGCCAGCAGGGGCGAAATGATGAACAGGCCCAGCAGCAGGTGGATCAGGCCGGCGTAGGCCAGGATGGCGCGGTAGCGCGCGCGCAGAAAGGCGGCTTGGCGTAGGGGCTGCACTTCAGGCCTCGTCCCCCAGCAGACAGCGCATGGCCGGGGCGTAGCTTTCGGGAGTGGTCAGGATGATCAGGCGATCGCCCTCGGCCAGCCGATCCGGTCCCCGGGGCACCAGCACCGTTTCGCCCCGAATCACCGAGCCGATCAGCGAGCCCGGCGGCATGGCCAACTCCGCCAGCGAACGCCCCACCGCCGGCAAGCCGGCGCGCAGGGCCACCTCCGAGACCGTGACCTTGCCCTGGGCCAGGGGCATCAGGTTGACGATCTCGTCGAACCCGGCCTGCTGCTCGATCAGGGTGGCCATGATGTGGGTGGTGGAGAAGGCCACGTTGACCCCCAGGCGGCGGAAGACCTCCAGGTTGTCGGGGTCGTTGACCAGGGCCAGGCTGCGCGGCACCCCGAACATCTTGGCCGCCAGTTGGCAGGCCACCAGGTTGTCCTGGTCCCGGGGGGTGATGGCCAGCACCGCCTCGGCCTCCCGCGCCCCGGCCGCCTCCAGCACCGGCGGGTGGCTGCCGTCGCCGCAGAGCACCAGGGCCTTGACCTCGCGCGAGAGCCGCTCGCATTCCGCCGGGTCCTGGCTGACGATGACCGGACGATGGCCTTTGCTGATGAACAGCTTGGCCAGGAAGTAGACCACCCGCCCCCCGCCGATAATAATGATCTTCACCGCCTGGCCTCCCCGCTCCGGCCCAGGGTGGCCAGCAGGGCCTCGCCGGCCAGGGTGGTGGGGCAGACCGTTTGGATGCCGAACTGGCGGTAGGCCTCCTCCCGGGCGGGGTCGGCCACCCGGGCCATGACCCGGGGCACCGCGAACACCTTCTGCCCCACCTGGGCCACCATCAGGTTCACGTTGTCCTCCTCGGCCACCGCCAGCAGCAGATCGGCCTGGTCCAGCCTGGCCTGGCGCAGGACCTCGGACTCCACCGCGTCCCCCACCAGCTTGAAGCCGCTGAACTGGGCGTCCAGGGCCGCGAAGGCCTCGGGGCGCAGGTCGATGACCACCACCCCGTGGCCTTGGGCGCTGAGGCCGTTGGCCAGGTGCGAACCCAGGCGGCCGCAACCCACGATGACGATGAACAGGCTCTTGGCCATCATTTATCTCCGGACCTAGCGGCCCTTTTCTCCGGCGTCGTCGTCCCAGGCGATGCCGCCTTGCCCCCGGCGGCTGACCAGGCGCTCCAGGTTGGTCTGGGCCGGGGCGTAGGCGGGGTCCACCTCCACCGCCAGGCGGTAGTTACGCAGGGCCTCCTCGCGGTCGTGCAGGATTTCGTGCAGCGCCCCCACCAGGTTGAAACCCTCGGCCCGATAGGGGTCCAGGCCCACCGCCTTGCGGGCGTGGTCCAGGGCGGCGGCGAAGTTGCGCCGGCGGATAGCCTGCTTGGCCAGCTCCAGGCGGCCGCGGTAGTCGCGGGCGTCGGCCTCGGTCAGGGCCTCGCGGTTCGAGACCCGGCTGACCAGATCCCGGATCTCCTCCGGAGCGAAGGGTTTGGCGATGAAATCCACCGCCCCCAGCTTCATGGCCTCCACCGCGCGCTCCACGCTGCCATAGGCGGTGATCATGATCACCGCCACGTCCGGCCGCTCCCGGCTGGCCCGCTCCAGCACCGCCATGCCGTCGATGCCCGGCAGGCGGTAGTCCAGGATCATCACCCCGATGCCGGGGTCGTGGAGCATCTCCAGGGCCTCCTCGCCGCTCAGGGCGGTCAGCACCGGACGGCCCAGGGGCTTCAGGGCCTGGCCCAGGGCCAGGCGGATGTTCTTTTCGTCGTCCACCACCAAGATCGCGTCCTGGCTCATGCCGGTTCTCCGTCGCCCTCCGGCGGGGCCGCCAGGGGCAGGGTGAAGGTGAAGGTGGCGCCCTGGCCGGGGCTGGATTGGACCCAGATGCTCCCGCCCATGGCCCGGATCAGCTCCCGGCACAAGGCCAGGCCCAGCCCGGCCCCCCCGGGCGAGCCGTTGCCGGCCTGGGAGAATTTCTCGAAGACGCGGGCCTGCTGCTCCGGGGCAATGCCGGCCCCGTCGTCGGCCACCCAGACATGCAAAAACCCGCCAGCGGCTTCCCCCCCCACCCGGACATGCCCCCCGGCCGTGATGTAGCGCAAGGCGTTGCCGACCAGGTTGGTCAGGACCCAGGTGAGCTTGTGGGGGTCGCCCAGGGCCGGAGGCAGGTCCGGAGGCATCTCCAGGAGCAGCTCCGCGCCCCTGTCCCGGGCTTGGGGGGCCAACACCTCCACCGCCTGGCGGGCCAGGGCCGGCAGGGAGACCGGAATCCGGGCCAGGCTCAGGCGGCCGGACTCCAGACGGGAGAGGTCCAGCAGGTCGTCCACCAGCGCCCGCAGGCGCTGGGCCTCCTCGCGGGCGGCGGCCAAGAGGGCCCGCTGGTCGGGGTCCAGCTTGGCGGCGGCGGTCTCGTCCAGGCTGCCCAGGCCCAGGATCATGGCCGCCAGGGGGGTGCGCAGCTCGTGGGAGGCGGTGAGCACGAACTCGCTCTTGAGGCGGTCCAACTCGCGCAGGCGGGTGACGTCCTGAAAAAGCGCCACCGCACCCACCAGGCCCTCGCCCCGGGCGGCGGTGACCGAAACCTGGAAGTGCCGGCGCTCGGCGCCCTGGCCCACGGTCATCAGGCGGGGCTCGCCCTCCCGTGAAGGCCCGGGCTCGGCCGGGTCCATGGCCGCCCGCAGGCGGTCGAAGAGCCCCCGGTCGGGCACCACCTCCAGGACGTGGCGGCCCAGGACCTCCACCCCCGCCACCCCTAATGCGGCGGCCCCGGCCGGGTTCAGGCCCACCACCCGGTAGTCCTTGTCCACCACCAGGAGCCCGTCGCGCACGCTGCGGATGATGGCCTCGTTGCGCCGTTTCTCGGCCACCAGGCGCTCCAGGTTCAGGGCGTGGAAGGCCCGGAGTTTGGCGGCCATGCCCACGAAATCCCCGGCCAAGCGGCCCAGTTCGTCGTCGGCGTCCACGCTCAGGCTCACCGCGTAGTCCCCGGCGGCGATGCGCCCGGCGGCCGCGGCCATCTCGTCCAGGGGGCGGGTCAGGCGGCGGGAGAGCAACAGGCTGAAAATCAAACCCAGGGCCACCGCGCCGGTGCCGATGGCCAGGGTGGACCAGACCGCCCGCCGGCCCACGGCCTGGGCCTGGCCGGAATAGGCGAACATCGCCTCTTGGTTCAGATCGCGCAAGGCCTGGCAATGATCGCGGGTGGTCAGGAAGGCCGGCAGCAGATCGCGGTGATAGCGCTCGCCCAGATCGGCCCCGGAGCCGGCCTGGGAGGCCTCCAGCTGGGCCACGGCCTCCAGGTAGGACCGGTAACTGGCCTCCAGCCGGGCCAGGAGCTCGCTCTCACCAGTCACGGTGACGTTGGCCTTGGCCCGGCCCAGCCATTGCCAGACCTCGGCCTCGCCATCACCCAGTTGGCGGCGGGCCTGGTCGCCAAAACCCAGGGCCAGGAGCAGCACCGCGCTGTCCTGACGCTCCAGGGCGGCCAGCATGTTGTCTGCCGCCAGGATGCTGGCGTAGTTTTCTTTGAGAATGCGCTCGGCCGCGCTGGAAAGCCGGCCCAGGTTGACCACCGCCCACAGGCAGACCAAGGCCACCAGGAGCAGACTGGCGCCGTACCCGGCCAGGATTTTGCCGCGCAGGGTTTTAGGGTGTGGGTTCAAGCGCCGTTTTCCGCTTGGCGAGGGGCCAGGAAATAGGGGCAAGCCTGGTGGGCGGGGTTTTCGCAGAGGTCCAGCCGGCGGTCGCGCCCCAGGACCAGGCGATTGAGATACGCGCCGCAATAGGCCAATTCATGTGTGTCATCCACCGGTTGGTGATTGAGGAAGGGGCAGATTTCCATGAGCACCCGGGCCAGGGGCTGGCCGGGGTTTTCTGGTGGGGGGACCACCGGCAACTTGGCTCCGCTGGGGCGAAAGACCACCCACTGGACCCCCGCCGCGGCCAGGGAGGCCAGCAATCCCCGGTGACGCTGGGACACCACCGCCACCAAGGGCGGCAGACCGGCCACCGGATGGCGCGCCAAGGCCTGGCAAAGCTCCACCGCCTCCCGGCGCTGGCCCAGGTCCGCGTCCGAGACATAAACCACCAGCCCGGCCGCGGCCCCCTGGGTGGCCCGGCCCAGGAACTCCACCGGATTGCCGCTGACCCAAAGGCCAGGATGTCCCAGCCAATCGGCCGGCGCGGCGGGATTGAAGATCAGCCGATCACGCACCTCGCCCACTTCCACCGCCTTTCTCCCCACCCGCCGCCATGGCGGTCTGGCCGGGAAAAAGCATGGAACGGGCCAAGCGAAATTTTGTCAGCGATGTCGGTCAGGTGTGCCGAAAGCTGGCCAACGGGGCGAGGCGGAGCCGGCTAATCCCGAATTTTGCAAGCAAAGCGCGCCGCAGATTTCAAGGCATCAGTCCAGGAGATACTTCTTGCGTTTGCGCCACAGGGTGGCGGGGTCGATGCCCAGGATCGCCGACGCCTCCTCCATGGTGCGGGCCTGAGTCAGCACCTGGCGGATGTGCGTTCGCTCCACCTCGGCCAGGGAGCGCAGGTCCGCCCCGCGCCCGGCCTGGGCCTGGTAAGAGACGACATGCGCCGGCAGGTCGGCCGGGGTCACCTGGCCGGCGCGGGCCACGATGGCCGCCCGCTGCATGGCGTTCATCAGCTCGCGCACATTGCCCGGCCAGGGGTAGTGGTTCATCAGGGCCAGGGTTTCTTCCGATAACTCCTTGGCCGGGCGGTTGTTTTCCTTGCAGTAGCGCTTCAGGAAGATTTCGGCCAGCAGGGCGATGTCCTCCGGCCGCTCCCGCAAGGGCGGCAGGCTGAGATCGACCACGTTGAGGCGGTAGTAGAGATCCTCGCGAAAGACCCCCTCCTCCACCGCCCGCTCCAGGTTGCGGTTGGTGGCGGCGATGATGCGGGCGTCCACCCGCTGGACCCTGGTGTCACCCAGGCGGCTGAATTCACGGCTTTGCAGGAAATGCAGGAGCTTGGCCTGGATGGCCGGGGACATCTCGCTGACCTCGTCCAAAAAGACGGTGCCGCCATCGGCCTCGGCCAGCTTGCCGCGCTTGTCGGCCACCGCGCCGGTGAAGGCGCCCTTGACGTGGCCAAAGAGGTCGCTCTCCAGCAGGTTCTCCTGCAGCACCGTGCAATCCACCCGCACGAAGGGACCTTCTTGGCGCGGGCTCCAGTCGTGGATCAGCCGGGCCACCACTCCCTTGCCGGTGCCGCTCTCGCCGCTGAGCAGGATGCCGGCGTTGGAATCGGCCACCTGGCGGGCCAAGCGCAAGAGGGAGCGCATGCGCCGGGAGCGGGTGAACAGGTCTCCCTGGCGCTCCACGCCCTTCAGGCGCAGACGCAGGCGCTCCACCTCCCGCTCCAGGCCCTCCACCCGGAGAATCATGCCCAGCACGTGCTCGATCTGGGCCGGGGTGAAGGGCTTGGGCAGGTAGTCGAAGGCGCCCAGCTTCACCGCCCTGACCGCCGTCTCGATGGTGGCGTGGGCGGTGATGATGACCACGTAGGGCCGGGGCTGGGCCGCCGCCAGCTGGCCCAGCACCGCCAGGCCGTCCATGTCGGGCAGCTTGAGGTCCAACAGAACCACCTCTGGCCTCTGGGCGGCGAAACGATCCAGGGCGGTTTGTCCGCTGTTGGCGGTGATCACCTCCCAGCCCAGCTCCTCCAGGCACAGCTCCAGCGTGGTCAAGATGTTGCGGTCGTCATCCACCACCATGACCTTGCGCATCGCCTCACCCCTGCTCCACCGGAATCCAGAAATCAAAGGTCGTCCCCTGGCCCGGCTGGCTGGCCACGCTGATGTCGCCCCGGTGCTGCTCAATGATCTC